>DASQCG010000212.1:0-6250 GCA_035634825.1 Thermomicrobiales bacterium
GTTCCGATGAGCGACACCTATTTGCCGAATGATGATATTGAGGACGATGACCTAGAGCCGGAATTCCTCGACGACGCACTACCGCACGACCAGACTGGGGGGGAAGGCACCGTGGATGACCTGGATCATGACAACGGCGCATTGCTGGGTAACGGGGTGAGCGATGAGTTGAGCCCCGGCAGCGATGAGAACGCAGACGGTGCAATTGCCGTCGATGCGCTTCTGGATGCCATTCCGAGCAGCGACGGCGATCCGAGCGGGATCGATGCGCTCAGTCACAAGCTGGCTGAGCTGAATTCGGTGCTCGCTGTCTCCGATGACGAGATAGGGGAAGATGTCGACCAGGACGTCGATCTCGCATCCGATATTGCGCCGCACCTTGAAGTCGAGACGACCAACTACGACATCGGGGCGATCAGCCTTGAGGATCCCGTCCGGATGTACCTGCGCGAGATCGGCCGCGTGCCGCTCCTCAACGCGCAACGAGAAGTCGAGCTCGCATCGGCGATGGAGCGCGGCGAGTACCTGAAGGCCAAGCAGCACCAGCTCACCACCGATTTCGGTGAGGCCCCTGAGGCTGATGTTCTGGGCCGGGCGATTTACCACTCGTTCAGGCAGGGCTGGCCGCATGTGCAGGCGATGTACGTGGCCGTGCACGGCGACGAGCGGCTGCCGGCCAAGTCGCTGATGCTGAAGCGTGTCCTGCCGATGACCCAGCTACCGGAAGAGGCGGTGACCGAAGTCTGCCGCTCGCTCGGTTTGGCCGCGGACGAGCTCGAAGAGTCGATGCGCGTTCGCAGCGTCGAGTGGGAACTGCTGCCGGTTTCGGTCCAGAACCTGATTCGGGACACGCCGGATTGGCCGGACGATGCCGAGATCGACGCACTTTTCCGCGCGCATGCGGCCCGGCTGCAGCGCCGGTGGGACGAGATGACCCGGAACGGCGACCTGGCCAAGGTCGCGCTGACCGAGGCCAACCTGCGCCTCGTCGTCTCAGTCGCCAAGAAGTACGCCGGGCGGGGCATGTCGATGCTGGACCTGGTCCAGGAAGGCAACCTCGGTCTGATCCGCGCGGTTGAGAAGTTCCAGCACCACAAGGGCTTCAAGTTCTCGACCTACGCGACGTGGTGGATTCGCCAGGCGATCACCCGCGCCATCGCCGACCAGGCCCGGACGATCCGGATTCCGGTTCACATGGTCGAGACGATCAACAAGCTGATCAGGACGTCGCGCCGGCTCCAGCAGGAGCTCGGGCGGGAGCCAACCTCGGACGAGATTGCGGCGGCGATGGAGATGCCGCCGGAACGGGTTCGCGAAATCATGAAGATCTCGCAGGAGCCGGTCTCGCTCGAGATGCCGATCGGTGAGGAAGAGGACAGCAATCTCGGCGACTTCATCGAGGATCAGAAGGCGCTACCGCCGGCCGATGCCGCCTCGCGCAAGATGCTCAAGGAGCAGGTCGACGACGTGCTCGAGACGCTATCGGAGCGGGAGCGAGCGGTGTTGGCGATGCGGTTCGGCCTGGACGATGGCCGCAGCCGGACGCTCGAGGAGGTCGGCCGCGAGTTCGGCGTAACGCGTGAGCGGATTCGCCAGATCGAGGCCAAGGCGCTCCGGAAGCTCCGGCACCCAAGCCGGGCCAAGAAGCTGAAGGATTTCCTGGATTAGTCATGAGTCGCGCGACGTGAGTCGTGAGCAAAAGTAATGAGTGGTGGGGCGGTCAATTTGACCACCCCGCTTTCGTGTAGGGGCGTATTGCAATGCGCCCGCCGCCACGATATCCATCACCCGCCGGCGGATCACCAAAGGAACCGTAGCCCCGGCCCCCCGTGGCCGGCCGCATGCATCCCCGCGCACGGGTGATGGGGCCAGGCAATAAGCGGGGTTGGTCACCGCAACGGAGGTTCTAGCACCGGGTCCAGGCGGGGCACGGCAACCCCGCGCTATGGACCGAAAAGGGCGCGGTACGGCGTCCGCACTTCTTAATGGCGAGCGTGATCAGAGGCGGGGTGGGCCGGCTTCGATGCGGTTGCGAACTTCGGTGAGTTGCTGTTCGCGGTCATTCAGCAATTGCCAGCGGGTTTCGAGCCACCAGGTTGCGCCGGCATCGCGCAAGGGGCCGATCTTTGCGTTCGCGTCATCGGCGTCCCCCGGCGCGGTCTCGCCCTCGACGACGAAGGCGAACCCTTCACCGGCCCCGCCATGTTCACGCAGCCACGACACCATCGCGCGGACGTCATCCGGCTCGACGTTGCCAGGTTGGCCGTCACGAATCACATTCGGCAGGACTCCGTCGCAGCGCAAAACGCGAGTCATCGATTTGTCGCTCGGCCACGCGCCGACGACCCAGATCGGGATGTTGTCCTGAACCGGCTGTGCGACGTCGGAGAGATCGGTCCGTCCCGAGAGATCCATCTGGTAATGCTGTCCGGAATAGACGCGCTCGCCCTTCCAGAGCCCCTTGATGAGATCGATGCCCTCGTCCATCATCGCCGCCCGAGTCTTGCGGTCGAGCACCTCGCCGGTGTTGCCAAGGAAGTTGTCGATCGCGCCGAGACCGACCGCGAGAATTGCGCGGCCGTTCGAGAGCTGGTCGAGGGTGACGACCTGGCTGGCGACCTTCCACGGCCGCCGCCAGGGCAGAGGCGTCAGCATTGTGCCGAGCTTGACCCGCTCGGTCCGTGCCGAAATCGCCGCCAGCAGGGTCCAGGCATCGACGCCGTAGGCTGCTTCCCAAACGAAGAGGCCATCCCACCCGTGCTGATCGGCCAGAATCGCCAGCTCAAGCTGCTGAGTCGCATTCCCGCCCGGCAACACAAACCCATATTTCACCGCCCCGGCTCCTTTCCACTGTTGTTCGGTCGACCACCCAGAAGGGTTGGACACGGTACCATGAACCCGATGTCAGTACTGGTCCTGAAATGAGGATGCATGTCCGAGCTATCGCTCCCGCTGGATGACACTGTGCTCTTCGATCCGGCCGCGCCAGGCGCCATCGAGATGGCGTCGGAGCTGATCGCCCAGGGCGGTGTGGTGGCGATTCCGACCGATACGGTCTACGGTGTGGCCGCTTCGCTGTCGCACCCGGGGGCGCTTCGCCGCATCTACGAGATCAAAGGGCGGGATCGGAGCAAGCCGCTGCCTATTCTCGTCTCGTCGACCGATGCGCTGGCTCGACTCGTGCCCGAGATCGACCCCAACATTGCGCTTCTACTCAGTGTGTACTGGCCGGGACCGCTGACGATCGTGGTCGAATCATCAACCGATATGCCGGCTGAAGTGCTTGCGCCCGACGACACGATTGCGATCCGCCTACCGAACCACATGCTTGCCATCGAGCTGATTGATCGAGCCGGCGGCGCAGTCGCCTGCACCAGCGCCAATATCAGCGGCCGCGACCCCGCGGCCAGCGCGCAGGACGTGTTCGCCACGCTCGCTCCGGCACTGGACGGCGTCGTGGAGGGCGGGATCGCGCCGGGCGGCGTGCCTTCAACCATCATCCGGATCGCGGACGGGGAGATCCTGTCGGTGCGTGAGGGGCCGATCCCGATCGAGCACATCCGGGCGACGTGGGACAGCTTCCGGACCGAATGAAACCTGCGCAATCATGTGAATTCGCTGGCAAAACCGAGTAGGATGCTGCGAGGAGGATTGGGCATGGTCTCCGATTTCGGGGAAGGCATCACATCGCAGGATCATACGATCGCCGGGGAGCGCAAGGATCCACGCCACGATCCCGCAACCACCGGCGGCACGGTCCTTGGCAGTGTGCATCCTCCGGCGTACGGCCGTGGGCTGCTGGTCAGCATCGTCGCCGCGGCGATCGTCTTTGCGCTCGCGATTTTCGCATCGGGCGGCCAGGAGGAATACACCGGCATCCCGATGACGCAGACGACCGGCTCGCTCTTCTGGGGTTTGTCGATCCTCGCCATCATCCTCGTCGGCGTGGCCTCGCAGTATGCGGAGGGCGCCGCAATCCGGGTCGCCGAGTCGCTCGGGCAAGAACCGGCACGGCGAAGTCAGCTGCCATCAGCCTGGGCGGTCCCGGCGGCATCGATGGCCACCGCGATACTCCTGGTGGCGACCTATCACAACAAAGTCATGCTGATTGCCGGGCCGGCCATCGCCTTCTTCGGAGTCGCCGGCGGATTGTTCGCGCGGGATCTCCTCGAGGACACGATGGAGGGCGCGGAGCGGACCGCCGCGCTCATCCACACCATTGTCATTCATGCAATCGCCTTCCTCGGGCTGAGCGCGGTCTACATGAACAAGATGAGTGGCTGGTACGGCGGGCCGATGGTCTTCCTGCTGACGGCCGTCCTCATGTTCGAGCATCTGGAACGCGCCGGGCTGCCGGATGGGCTACGGCTGCTCTATTCCGCGCTCTCGGGCGGCGTGATGATCCTGGCGTTGCTGGCGGTCAACTGGTGGCCAACCTACGGCTGGACCGGAGGCGCGGCACTGTTGCTCTGCTTCTTCGTGCTGGCCGGGCTCGGCTCGGTCCGCGGCGAGCGCCGATCGCTGCGCGACCGTGACCTGATCGAGTACGGCGCGGTCTTCGTCGGCGGTCTCCTGATCCTCGCCATCACCCTTTAGCCCACCAGGAGGCACCGTGTCGAAGTCCGGCAGCAAGCAACTCTTCGATCTTTACGAGCGGATGGACCGACTCGAGGAGCTGATCGAGGACATGGAAGAGCTGGGCATCAGCACGCGCGAAGAGGCCGAGCAGATGATCGTTGAGTTGGACGGACAGATCGAGGAGCTGGAATCGCACGACGATTCCGGCGACTGATCGCCTCCTGGATCCCCCATGACGCTCGATATGTTCGAATCCCGCCGCAAGGACCAACTGGCGGTCCATGCGCCCCTTGCCACCCGGATGCGGCCGCGGACGCTGGACGACCTTGTCGGGCATGAGGACGTGGTCGGGCCCGGCACGCTGATGCGCAAGGCAATCGATGCCGATCGGCTCTCCTCGATCATCCTATGGGGACCTCCCGGCTCCGGTAAGACGACTCTGGCGCGAATCGTTGCCCAGACCACCCGGGCCCACTTCGTCCAGCTCAGCGCCGTCACCTCAGGGGTTGCCGATCTGCGCGCGGCAATCAAGGCGGCGGCCGACCGGCTCGGCATGACCGGCCAGCGGACCGTCCTCTTCATCGACGAGATTCACCGCTTCAACAAGGCCCAGCAGGACGCGATTCTGCCGCACGTCGAGGACGGCACGGTCACCCTGATCGGCGCGACGACCGAGAATCCGTCGTTCGAAGTCAACTCGCCGCTGCTTTCCCGCTCGCGGGTCGTCGTACTGCACGAGCTGACCGACACCGACATCGCCGCGATCGTGCGGCGCGCGATGATTGACACGGAGCGGGGTCTCGGATCGGCGAAGCTGACGATTGGCGACGACGCGCTCGATCTCCTGGTCAACCTGGCCAACGGCGATGCCCGGTTCGCGCTGAACACACTCGAGTACGCCGCCACCGGCGCCAGCGAAGGCGAAATCACCGAAGAGTTGGTCGCGCAGGCAGCCCAGCGCCGGGCCGCGACCTACGACAAGTCGGGCGATGATCACTACGACGCGATCTCGGCCCTGCACAAGACGATGCGCGGGTCTGATCCCGATGCGGCGCTTTACTGGCTCGCCCGGATGCTGGAGCGCGGGGATGACCCACTCTACGTCGTGCGGCGGGTGGTGCGGTTCGCCTCGGAGGACATCGGCCTGGCCGATCCACAGGCCTTGACGCTCTCCATGGCGGCGCAGCAAGCGGTTCACTTCATCGGCATGCCGGAGGGCGCGCTCGCACTGGCCGAGGCGGTCGTCTACTGCGCGCTGGCCCCGAAGAGCAACGCGCTCTACCGCGGCTACGGCGACGCGCGGTCCGATGTCGAGAACTCGCGCAACGATCCGGTGCCGATTCATCTCCGCAATGCGCCAACCCGGTTGATGTCCGAGCTCGGATACGGCAAGGGGTACAAGTACGCCCACGACTTCGATGAGGGCGTAATTGGGCAGCAGAACCTGCCCGAATCACTGGCCGGGCGGCGATACTATCAGCCGACGGACCGCGGCCTGGAAGCCGATCTGCGCAAGCGGATCGAGCGGATCCGGGCGATATACCAGCAGACCACACCGCCAGAAGGGACCCCGAGTGACGACATTCGTTGAGCCGATTCGCCGTTCGTACGATCGCACCGTCGAGCAGGCGCGGCCCATCAGCATCCAGCCCGGCACGATGCCCGCCGCCGA
>DASQCG010000213.1:0-9051 GCA_035634825.1 Thermomicrobiales bacterium
CGGAAACCGATGACGCCGGCGACCAAACTCGCCAGGACCAGCAAACGAACCGCGCGTGCCGACCAGGACCTGAACCCCACGTGCATGACAAGCAACACCTGCGCTCATTCACCAACTACCCAATGTATGATCGCGGGGTTCGGCGAATTGGATTCACCGGAATGCGGAACTCCAAGTCTAACAGGCGCAGCAATTCACAGGCAGGCAATGGACGACTCAACTGTGCAGGTCAACCCGGATCCATTCGAGACGATCGAGTCGCTGGCACGAACGGTGGCCCACCTTGCGCTGCAGCTGACGATTTCGCAGATTCAGCTCCGCGCGATGGGCTCGGCAATCGAGGAAGCGGGAGTTGTCGCCAGCGATGCCGTCGGTCGCGCCACCGCGAAGATCGCGCGCGGCAATGCCGGCCGGTTCCTGCGCGAGAACCTGGGACCGGAGCTGTCCGAGATGATCGACGTGAGCGATCTCGAGCGGCAGATCGTGGCCTACCTCAGCGCCGGCCAATAGCCGAACGACCCGAACCGACAGTCCCATTTTCGGGAGACCTTCGTACCCGAGGCGCTTCCCACCTCCGTTCGGGTCATCCGACCGTGCTATGGTGGGAAAGCCGGGCCACGCTCGGCTGGCAACGATGCCGCGACTCCCGCTCAACCTGACAGGTGCTGATCTCATGTGGCTCGTCACCGGCGGCGCCGGATTCATTGGCTCCCATATCGTTCACCGGCTCGTCCGCGATGGCCAATCCGTGCGCGTGATCGACAATCTGTCGACGGGCAACCTCGACAAGCTGGCGGATGTTCGATCCCAGATCGATCTGGTCGAGGGCGATATCCGGGATGAAGCCGCAGTGCGGGCAGCGATGCAGGGTGTATCAGTCGTGCTCCATCACGCGGCGCAGCCGTCGGTCCCGCGCTCGGTCGAGGATCCGGCCGCCACGTATGCCGTCAACCTGACCGGCACCATGCACCTGCTCAACGCCGCGCGGGATGCCGGCGTGCGCAGGTTCGTGCTCGCGTCGACCTCAGCGATTTACGGCGATAATCCGACCTCGCCGAAATCGGAATCGCTGATGCCCCAGCCGATCTCTCCCTATGCCTCCTCGAAGCTCGGGGCCGAGCATCTTTGCGCCGTCTACCACCGCTGCTACGGTCTGGAGTGCGTCGCGCTGCGCTACTTCAATGTCTACGGTCCGCGCCAGGATCCGAGTTCAGCTTACGCCGCAGTCATCCCGCGCATGATCGATCTGCTCGGGCGCGGTGAGCGACCAATCATCTACGGGGACGGCGAGCAGACGCGCGACTTCATCTTCGTCAGCGACGTGGTCGAGGCCAACCTGCGCGCTGCCGTAGCCGGAGTCGAGCCGGGCGGCGTCTACAACATTGCCTCGGGTCGGCCGACCTCGCTCAACCAGGTGCTGGCGACCCTCTCGGCGCAGTTCGGCGTCGCGCCGGATGCCGACTACCAGGCAGAGCGGCCCGGCGATATTCGCCATTCCCTCGCCGATCCGGGGCTGGCGAGGCGCGAGTTGGGCTTTGCTGCCCGGACAGCACTCGAGGATGGGCTGGCGATGACCCTGGCGGGATGCGAAGTCGTCGGCGCTGCTTGATCAATTGCCTGTTCACCCGCTAGGCTGACTGCCTGATGATCCCGGATCGGTGATCATCAGGCTTCATCGTTGATTCCCCCGGCCGGAACCGCATCTCCCCGGGTGTAGGAGGAACCGTGCACGTCACGATCTTCGGAACCGGATACGTCGGCCTCGTTACGGGCACCTGCTTCGCGGAGGTCGGAAACGACGTCCTCTGCGTCGACGTCAACGCCGAGCGGATCGCGGGCCTCAACGACGGCATCGTGCCGATCTTCGAGCCGGGCCTCGAGGAGATGGTGCTCCGCAATCGTCGCGCCGGTCGTCTTCAATTCACGACCGATGGCGCCTCGGCGGTCAATGCCGGCGATGTGATCTTCATCGCGGTCGGCACTCCGCCGCTGCCGGATGGCTCCTCCGACCTGCAATACGTCGACAGCGTGGCCCGCACCATTGGCCAGCACCTGACCGCCGCAAAGGTCGTCGTCGACAAGTCCACAGTTCCAGTCGGCACAGCCGATCGCGTCCGCCAGATCATCGCCGAGGAGCTGGCCGCGCGAGGTGTCGAGTTGGCGATCGACGTGGTCTCCAATCCTGAGTTCCTCAAGGAGGGCGCGGCAATCGACGACTTCATGAAGCCGGACCGGATCATCATCGGCACTGACACCAATCGCGGCGCAGAAGTGATGCGGGAGCTTTACGCACCATTCAACCGCAACCACCAGCGGATGCTGGTCATGGATGTGCGGTCGGCCGAGTTCACGAAGTACGCCGCCAACGCGATGCTGGCGACCAAGATCTCCTTCATGAACGAGCTGGCAAACATCGCTGAACGGGTTGGCGTCGATATCGAGAGCGTGCGGATCGGAATCGGTTCAGATCCGCGCATCGGCTACGCCTTTATCTATCCTGGCTGCGGTTACGGCGGCTCTTGCTTCCCGAAGGACGTGCGCTCGCTGGAGCGGACCGCGGCTGGCGTGGGATACGACGCCCAGCTCCTGCGCGCGGTTGAAGAGGTCAATGATCGGCAGAAGCAGGTGCTCTTCGCGAAGATCAGCGACTACTTCGACGGCAATCTGGCCGGCAAGCAGGTCGCGGTCTGGGGGCTCGCCTTCAAGCCGAATACCGATGACATGCGGGACGCGCCAAGTCGGACGCTGATCGAGGCGCTCTGGGAGGCTGGGGCGACCGTGGTTGCATATGACCCGGAGGCGATGCACGAGGCGCGGAGGCTCTACCCGGTCGAGATGAGCGACGGGCGCCTTCGCCTCGCCGAGGACGAGAATGATGCGCTGAATCACAGTCATTGCCTCGTCATCTGCACCGAGTGGCGGCCGTTCCGAGCGCCCGACTTCGAAGAAGTGCGGGAACGGCTCTTGTACCCGGTCATCTTCGATGGCCGCAACATCCATGATCCGGAGCGCATGGAGCGTGAGGGTTTCACCTATTTCGGGATCGGACTTGGACAGCTTCCGGAGCCGGCAATGGTCGGCGCGGCCGGCTAGCGATGCGGATCCTCGTCACCGGGGCGGCCGGATTCATCGGCTCGTTCGTCGCCGAGCGGCTCCTGGCCCTCGGGCATTCGGTGCTGGGAATCGACGATCTCAACCCCTACTACTCGCCGTCCCTGAAGCGGGGTCGCCTCGCCCGGTTGGAAGGCCGGGAGGGGTTTGAATTTCGGCAGATCGCGGTGCAGGATCGGGAGGGCATCAAGGCGCTGTTCGATGCGGAGCGGTTCGACCGGGTGATCCACCTCGCGGCCCAGGCCGGAGTCCGCTATTCGCTCGAGAATCCCGAGGCCTACGTCGACAGCAACCTGGTCGGCTTCCTGACAATTCTCGAGGGCTGCCGGCATCACCAGGTCCCACACCTCGTCTACGCCTCGACCAGCTCGGTCTACGGGGCTAACACCCGGCAGCCGTTCTCGCCGCACCACGGCGTCGATCACCCGGTCAGCCTCTACGCGGCGACCAAGCGGGCGAACGAGCTGATGGCGCACACCTACAGCCATCTCTACCGCTTGCCGACGACAGGGCTGCGCTTCTTCACGGTTTATGGGCCATGGGGTCGGCCGGATATGGCCGCGTGGCTCTTTACCAAGGCGATCCTGGCCGGCGAGCCGATCAAGGTCTTCAACCACGGCAAGATGCGCCGGGATTTCACTTACGTCACGGACGTCGCCGAGGCGGTGGTGCGGGTGATGGACGTGATTCCGGAGCCCAATCCCGAATGGGACAGCGATTGCCCGGACCCGGCGACCAGCAACGCGCCATTCCGGATCTACAACGTCGGCAACAGCGAGCCGGTCGAGCTCAACCACTTCATCGCGGTGCTGGAGACGTTGCTCGGCAAGACGGCCATCCGCGAGAATCTGCCGCTCCAACCGGGCGACGTCCTTTCGACATCAGCCGACACGAGCGACCTCGAAGCCGCGACCGGCTTCCGCCCCCAGACCAGCATCGAAGACGGCCTCGCCCAATTCGTCGAGTGGTACCGGGATTACTACCGGGCGTGAGTCAGGCGTGGACCGAGGCCCATTCCGGCCGTTCGCCGCTGGGTAACACTGGAACTAGTGCGATCGTCAGTAACCAGCTCGATCGTGAGGCGGAGGGTGTCCGATTGGCCGGGGGCGAGGACGCGGAGGCCGCTTTCGTAGCCGCGCTCCTCGACGTCGAAGGCGGTGACGACGCAGGTGTAGGGCTCGATCGCGATAGCCTCGCGGTGGGGTGGGTTCCAGACGACCACTTCCCGGAAGCCACCGTCCATGTTGATCCTGATCGAGCGTCCGGCGGCAGGGTCGCGGACGAGGCAATTGACTGATCCATCAGCGTCCGTGGCCAGGTCGGTGTAGACGGTGTTGAACTGGCGCCCATTGATCGGGGAACTCTTCCGCAGGTCCAGCTCCGGTTCGACCGGGCGAATCTCGCCGGTTGGAATGGCGTTGTCGTCGAGGACCCAGCGGGAGGAGGCGGGCACTGTAAGCTCGCAAGCCTCGCCGTCGCCCTGACCGAGCGGGGTGCGGTAGTAGCCGTGGGTGGCGAAGCCGTAGGGCAGGGGGAGCTGATCGGGGTTGTCGATCACGATGTCGCAGGTCAGGGCGGTGGCGGTGACCTCGTAGGCCATGGTGATGCGGAAATCGGCCGGCCATTGGCTGAGTAAAGCAGGGTCGTCGATCGAGGCCTGGAACTCGCCGACGACGCGATCGCCGATCTCCTCGAGCACACGCCAGGGGCGGTTGAGGACGAGTCCGTGGATGGCGGAGCCACCTTCAATGATGCCGTCGGTGATGGTGTACTCGGTGCCTTGCCAGCGAAAGGTGTTGCCGACCAGGCGACCACCGAACGGGAAAAGCACCGGGATGCCGCTCAGCATCGGCGGGCGATCGGGACCGAAATCGGGCACGGACCAGATCAGGTCGACCGGGCCGTCCGGTGTCGCGACGGTGAAGCTCGTGCAGTTGAAGCCATAGCCGGTGTGAATGACAGCGGTGGTTCCGCTGCCGTGCCGAATTTCGACCGGATTGCTTGAATGTGGCCCGTTCATCCTCACCTCTGACTGGCTCAAGAGCCGCGTCGTTGGGCGGCGCATCGCGTCATCATAGCCGCTGACCGCGGTTGAGCGGAGGACGAACAGAACCCCCGGGAGAGGGCTCACCGGGGGTCTTGACCGCTCTGTTCCCACGAGGTGGGCTGTTGGTGGCCTAGTACTCGAGTACTAGTCCGTTGAGCGGGATGGTATGACCACAAGTACTAGTTGTCAAGGCGTCAAGGTAGGACTACAGGGCTAGTACGTTCAGGTGGGATCAAAATTTCACATTCCCAAGCGACGAAACGGGGAGGCTAGAGGTGGGTGCCTTCGTAGACGAGGTCGCGGCAGCGGACCTCGATCTCCCGCGGCTCGACCAGAACCTTGGCCACGCCCGTCTCGATCGCTGCCCGGGCGACGGCGGCGGCGACCCGGGGCGGAACCCGGAGGTCGATGCTGTCGGGAATGATGTATTCGGCCGAAAGCTCATCTTCGGAGACGAGCTCGGCGATGGCGTGGGCCGCGGCGATCTTCATCTCGTCGTTGACTTCCCGGGCCCGGACATCGAGCGCGCCGCGGAAAACGCCGGGGAAGGCCAGCGAATTGTTGACCTGGTTCGGATAGTCGGAGCGGCCGGTGGCGACGGTCAGCGCGCCGGCGGTCCGGGCGAGGTCGGGCGAGATCTCCGGCACCGGATTGGCGAGAGCGAGCACGATCGGGTTCGGCGCCATCGACTTGATCATCTCGGGCGTCAGCGCGCCGCCGACCGAGAGGCCTATGAAGATGTCCGAACCGGTAATGACGTCCGCGAGCTGGCCGGTTCGCTTCTCCTTGTTTGTCATCGAGGCAATTTCGCGCTTGGAGAAGTCCATGTGCGTCTTGCGGCCCTCGTAGACCGCGCCGGCCCGGTCGCAGATCACGACGTCGCCCGCGCCGAGCGAGAGGAGCAGCTTGGTGACCGCAATGCCGGCCGCACCGCCGCCGTTTACCGTGATACGGACCGACGAAAGCGGCGAGCCGCGCAGCTTGCAGGCGTTGAGCAGGGCGGCGGAGACAATGATGGCGGTGCCGTGCTGGTCGTCGTGGAAAACCGGCATATCGAGCCGCTTGCGCAGCTTCTGCTCGACCTCGAAGCAGCGCGGAGCCGAAATGTCCTCAAGGTTGATGCCGCCGAAGCTGGGCGAGATCGCGGCGACGATCTCGACGATCTGGTCGGGATCACGCGCGGCCAGGCAGATCGGAAAGGCTTCGACGCCGGCCATCGAGCGAAAGATGACCGCTTTGCCCTCCATGACCGGGAGGGCGGCCTGCGGGCCGATATCGCCGAGGCCGAGCACGGCGGTGCCATCGGTGACGATCGCGACCAGGTTGCCCTTCGAGGTCAGCTCCATGACCTGCGAGGGGTCGTCACGGATCACGTAGGCCGGCACGAGCGCCGCCGGCGGGACATAGACCATGTTCAGGATGTGCTGGTCGCGGATCGGCAGCTTGCTGTGGATCTCGAGCACGCCACCGTGGCGCCGGCGCAGCTCGATCGCCTCCTCGCGGAACGTCTTCTGCTCGCCGCGGGATCCGTTGGCGACCGGCTGGAAGCGGCCCTCATAGACGTAGCGCAGGGTCTTTTCCGCGACGACTTCGGGCGAGACGATCCGACCGGCCTCGCCGGCCTCGACGGCAGCACGGACGACTGCCGCGGCGATTGCCGGTGCGACGCGGAAGTCGAAAATGTCGGGGATGATCCGGTCGGCGTGCAGCTCGGAGTCGGGCACCATGTCGGCGAGGGCCTGCGCGGCGTAGATCAGGGTCCGGAGGCGCATGTCGCGGGCCCGGGAGTCGAGCAGGCCGCGGAAGACGCCCGGGAAGACAAGCGAGATGTCCATCGTGTTCGGGAAGTCGGACCGGCCGGTCGCGACCACTCGCGCGCCGGCCTCGCGGGCCAGCACCGGTGCGATTTCCGGCTCAGGCACGGCCAGCGCGAAGACGATCGGATCCGGCGCCATCGAGCGGACCATCTCGGGCGTGACGATGTTGCCGGTCGAGAGGCCGATGAAGACATCCGCTCCGCGCAGCATCTCGTCGAGCCCGCCTTGGCGCCGGTTCAGGTTCGTCTCCTTGGCGACGTAGGACTTGGCCCAGTTCATGCGCTCGGAGCGGTAGGTGTGGATCGCGCCGGCGCGGTCGCAGACCACGATCTGCTTGACGCCAGCGCGGGTCAGCAGGCGGGCGACACCGATGCCGGCCACACCGGCACCGGAGATGACGACCGAGACATCGCTGATCTGCTTCTTGACGACCTTGAGCGCGTTTAGGAGGCCGCCGAGGACGAGGATGGCCGTGCCGTGGTGCTGGTTGGAGAAGACGGGAATATCGGCCGCCTTCTCGAGGTGGTCGGCCACGGTAAAGGCGCGCGGCGCCGAGACATCGTCGATGCAGATCGCGCCGAAGGTCGGGGCGATGGCCAGACCGACGTCGATGATGTCCTCCGGCCGGTTGCTGTTGACGCAGATCGGAAAGGCATCGATACCGGCAAAGGTCTTGAAGATGACGCTCTTGCCCTCGGCGATCGGCAGGGCGGCTTCAGCCGGGCCGATCTCCCGCCCGAAGATGTCGGAGCCGTCGGTCAGGATCGCGACCGTATTGCCGCGGCAGGTGAGATCGAACGAGGAGAGGGCATCCTGACTGATGGCGAGGCAGGCTTCGGCCACGCCGGGTGTGTAGATCAGGGAGAGGATCGCGCGGTCCCGGATCGGCACCTTGGAATGGACACCGATCAGGCCGCGGTAGCGTCGACGGTAGTCGAGGCCCTCATTCATTCCGTCGAGCTGCTCTGGAAGCATTCTGCCCACCCTGCATGCGCGAATGAACGCCCATGCACCATAGACCCGCCGCCCGATTGCCGTCGAGGCGCGGGGGCGGGATAACGGTCCGTATTCTACCGCTGTTTATTTGGTAGCTTCGGCAGTCTGCGTGGCAGCGCGATGCGAGCTCCGCGCCGGACCGACCGCGGCGGTCCGGACGATCAGCGTTGCCTCTGCCTTTACTGGCTCAGTTTGGCGTCGACTGTGATTTCCATGTTGCCGCGGTAGGCATTGGAGACCGGGCATTCGGCCTCGGCCTTCTTCGCCGCGTCGGCGAAAGTCGCCTGATCCATGCCCTGCACCTTGCCGTTGACGGTCAGGTGGGAATGGGTGACCTTCATTCCGCCGCCTTCCTTCGGTCCGAAGCCGACTTTCGCCGTGACGTCGAGCGATTGCGGCGCCGAGTAGTTGGTGGTCAGGTAGTGGGAGAAGGCCATCGCGTAGCAGGCGGCGTGAGCGGCCGCCATCAACTCCTCGGGGCTGGTCTGATGCTTCGACTCGTTGGTGCGCGATGCCCAGCTGACGGCGCTGTGGGAGAGGACGCCGGTGTCGGTGGTCACGGTGCCGCTGCCTTCCGTCAGATTGCCGGACCAGTTCGCTGTTGCGGTCTTCTCAACCATGCCGATTGCATCCTTTCACGATGGGGCTGATGGTTCGTTGGTAGGGATAGTAGCCCAGGATGGGGTTCTGGGTGGTTGGACGTTGGACGTTGGACGTTGGACGTTGGAAGAAGGGTGTCGGTTATCCGGGCGTTTTGTGATGCCCGGGTTGGACCCCGGGCTGAGTGCACGAAGCTTCCGTTCAGGGGCTGGGCGGTAGCTATTCGTAGTGGCGAGGCTCCGTACCCGCCTTGGGGTGGATGATGGGTTGGTGCAGGGACACCGGTGCCCGGGACCGCCCGGCGCTAAAGCACCGGGCTACATCCAATAAGCCCGCTAAACAAGGCTGGGATGACGTGTGCCGCGCGGCGTACTTCCTGGGCGCAGGGGGTAGCTTTCTTTCGACGGTTGGAAACTTGGGGTTCTGGCTGGTTATGTCCAGAGGACAACAAAGGGCGCAGTGCGATGCGCCCCTCCACGA
>DASQCG010000214.1:0-7052 GCA_035634825.1 Thermomicrobiales bacterium
CACGCTGTTTCCCAATGAGCACGTCTGGCTGCTGTTTCGCGACCTGCATCCGCATGACCAGCGCCACTTGATCGCGGTATATGACAAGGCGATTGCCGCGGGACTATCTCCTGAGGTATGCAAGGCCGGTCTGCTGCACGATATCGGCAAGGTCACACTGGCCGGGACGCGGATCAGTCTGGCCGCACGGATCACGCATGTCCTCCTCCAGCGATTCGCGCCCTCCCTCGAAGCACAGTTGATCCGGAGATCGGGTCTCTGGCTCGGAGTGGGGTTGAGACTCGCCCGAGAGCATGGACGATTGGGGGCGAATCGACTGCGAGCACTCGCGGTCGACCCGGTGATATGCGACATCGTCGAACGTCACGACGATTGCTCGCATCCTGATCCAGCAGTTCGTTTACTGCAGGAAATTGACTCAGCGACACCGTAAACCCGGTCAAGCGATCTGCATACCGGAACCGTTTTCCCGTACACTGTGACTATCGTGAACAGCGTTGCGGTGGAGTCCGCTCTCTTCCAGGGGTATCAGCTTCGGCTGCCAGCGTTCGAGGGCCCGTTTGACGTGCTCTTGCGGCTGGTCGAGCGGAGCCATCTCGCGATTACGGATGTCTCGCTTGTCGCGGTGACATCGCAATTTCTCGCATACGTCGCAACGCTGGATCAATCCGACGCCGATCTCATTGCCGAGTTCTCATCGGTCGGTAGCCGGCTGGTCGTGCTCAAGAGTCGGTCCCTGCTGCCGCGGCCTCCTGTCGAGGAGGTCGAGCAGGTCAGCGATCTCGCCCGCGAGCTGATCGAGTACCGCGCCGTCAAGGACATGGCGACGCTACTCGGCGAGCGGGATGCGCGTGGAACCGGCGCGTTCCCACTCTCGCGCGCTCCGATTCCGGCTGACGATCGGACAGTCCTGCGCCCGCTTGCGGCTCACCAACCACTGCAACTCGCTCGGGCGCTTCGCCGCCGCCTGTCGGTCGTGCCTGCGCCGAGCCTGATCGTCGCCGCGCGCAAGCTCGTCTCGCTGCGGGACATGGCGGGGCGGGTGTTGGCCGGTCTGCAGCATTCCGGCCAAGCCACGTTTCGGTCGATCACTTGCCACTGTGACGACCTCCACGAGGCGCGCACTGCGTTCCTCGCGGTCCTGGTCCTCGCCCGCCGGCAAGTCGTCGATGTCGACCAACCAGAGCTCTTCGGCGAGATCACGATCCGCAGCCGTGCCGCCGTTTCGAGCGGTGACACGTTCCTGAACGGTCTTTCATTTGAAGATTAGGTGGAGATTGCGTGAGCAGCGTGCAGACCGATAGCCTGATCCAGGAACGATTCCGAACCGACGACGCTTTTCTGCCCGAGCACGAGCTGATTGCGGCAATCGAGGCGCTCCTGATGGTTGCCGACGGGCCGGTCCATCCCGCCGACATCGCCCAGGCGATCGGCGTTGATCCACGAGACATTGCCAGAGCTCTTGCCCAGCTCGAGATGCAGAATGGGCGCGGCTGGATCCTCCAGCACCACGCCGAGCACGTTCAGCTCACGACGGCGCCGCGATTTGCCGACTACGTTCGCCGCTTCCTCGGGATCGAGCGCCAATCCCGCCTCTCGTCCGCTGCGCTCGAATCACTCGCAATCGTGGCCTACCGCCAGCCGGTCACCCGCTCCGAGATCGAATCGGTGCGCGGTGTCGACTGCACCGGAGTGCTTGCGACCCTGATGCAGCGCAACCTGGTCGAGGCAGTCGGCCGCCAGGATTCGCCCGGCAACCCAATCCTTTACGGAACGACGCCTGAGTTTCTGATGCACTTCGGACTCGGCTCGCTGGACGAACTACCACCGCTCGGTGACGTCAACGGGCAGGATGCGAATCTCCACCTGGGTGATCTCGTCGCCCAGGCCCATGCCGATATTGAACTAAGCGTGGAATCAGCCGAGGCCTGAGCCGAGGCTACCGGCGCGCCAACTCCCGTACGCGACCGGCGACCTCGACGATGGTTTCTGCCGCCTCGATCACATCCGCTTCAGATGTCGGCCGGCCAACAGTCAGGCGGAGGCTGGATCGCGCCTCTTCAACACTTCTGCCCATGGCGAGCAGCACGTGGCTCGGTTCATTTCTACCGACGGAGCAGGCCGAGCCGGCCGAAGCGGCGATGCCGGCCAGGTCCAGGTTGACGAGCATCGTTTCGCCCTGAACGCCCGGGATGCCGATGTTGAGGTTGTTGGCCAGACGGGATCCATCGAGCGGAGGACCGTTTAGCCAGACGTCGTCGATCTCCGCCGATATGCGCTCCCAGAGGAGATCCCGCACGGAACGGCAATGTGCGGCGTAGGCGTCGCGATATCCGTCAGCCCGCGCCAGTGCGGTCGCTAGCCCGACGATGCCGGCGACATTTTCGGTTCCACCGCGCCGCCCGCCCTCCTGGCCGCCGCCATGCTGCTGCCAGTCGATCCGCACATCCCGGCGCGCGGCCAGCACTCCGACGCCTTTCGGCCCATAAAACTTGTGCGCCGAGATCGAGAGCAGATCAGCGTGAAGCGCGCTCGAGCGCAGGTCCAGAAGTCCGGCCGCCTGGGTGGCGTCAACATGGACAGAAATGCCGGCTTCGCGCGCCATGCCCGCGATTTCGGCAATGGGCTGGATCGACCCCACTTCGTTGTTCGCGTACATGACGCTGACCAGCGCCGTGTCCGGCGTGATCGCCCGTCGAATCGCGTCGGGGTCGATCATCCCGTACTGGTCGCAGCCGACTAGCGTGACCGCGAACCCGACCGACTCGAGCCAGGCCAGTGATTCGATAATCGCGGAATGCTCGATCGCCGTCGAAACGATGTGCGGCCGCCCGACTCCGGCCTTCCGCGCCGCCCACGCGACGCCGGCCAGGGCCAGGTTATCGCTCTCAGTCGCCCCACTCGTGAAGATGATCTCCGCCGGATCGAGCTCCAGCACACTTGCAACCGTTTGCCGGGCGTCCTCGATCGCCGCCTTGGCCGATTGTGCCTGTTGGTAGATGCTCGAGGGGTTGCCAAACTTGGGTCCGAGGTACGGCATCATCGCCCGCAGGACTTCAGGATCGAGTGGCGTGGTTGCGGCGTAGTCGAGATATATGGAGGACACCGGGCCCGTCCTGAACTGTGGAGAGTGAGATCCCGCTAGCTGGCCGTGATTGCGACGGATTCGCGATCTGCCCTGTCTGCCGTCGGTCCCTCGAGAAGGTCGGCAAGCGTGATCGAGTCGATGGCGTCGATGATCGAGTCCCGCACCTTGACCCAGACCGGCCGGGTCTGGCAACCGGGAATCAACGGGCAGGTCTGGTCGGCGAAATTCTCGGAGACGCAGTCCATCGGCGCGACGGGACCTTCCATCGCCCGGTAGACCTCACCCACGCGAATTTCGTCCGCCGCGCGAGCCAGGGTATACCCGCCATGGGCGCCGCGCTTGCTCTCGACGAGCCCAGCCTTCCGAAGGGGCACGATGAGTTGTTCAAGATAGGCGTACGGGACCGCAGATTCTTTGGAAATGACACCAATCGAAACGGGTCGATCGCCAGCATGCTTCGCCAGGGCAACCATTGCTCTGACCCCGTATTCGCCTCGAGTTGAGACTTTCATGGCGCCTCCGGAGCGTGCAAACCTATGCACGTCCAATTCATCCTACCCTTGTTTCGCATTGGGTTCAACCAAGGGCGATGCGCCGGCGTAATTAGGCCGGGCCGGCCTCGCCGCGAAGCCGCGCGCCAATCGTCGCCCAGATCTGCATCAACCGTTTGCGGCCCGATGTCTGGTCGCTGACGATCTTGTACACGTGCATCAAGCGGTCCGATGTAAAAATCCCACGGTAAACGTCGTCCTCGACAACCGGCATCGCCCACCGATTTGCGCGCTCCATGGCGATATGGACGTCGTGCACCGTCAAATTGCTCTCGGCCGTGATGATCTGGCGATCCATGACGTCGCTGACCAGATAGTTCGCCGCTCCAGCGCGGACCGCCTTGAGCACATCGCGCCGCCAGAGCATGCCGACGACCCTGCCCCCGTCGACCACTGCGACATCCCGCGCGCCGCCTGCCAGGGCGAGCTTGAGCGGCACCTCCGGCGCGATTCCTCCACCATCCCAGAGGGCAAACTGCCCGACCCGGATCCGGCGCATCATGCTCTCGATGCGGACGCCCTTGCCCTCGATATAAGCCAGGTACATCACGAAAAGCGCGATCAATGGCAGCGTCGGCTGCATCAGCCAGATCCCGACCATGAACATCGCCGAGGCGATCACATATCCGAAGATGACCGCCACGTTCGTGGCGGTCTCGCGGCCGAGGATCGTGGTTAGTCCCGCTCGAACAAGCCGGCCGCCATCCATAGGAAAGGCCGGGATCAGATTGAACAGCACGTTGGCGATGTTGAAGATGAAGATCGAGACAAGCAGCCCCATCAAGGTCGGCTCGGCAGACGACATGAGGAACTCTTCGGTCGAGGAGTAGCCGGCAATCAGCCCGAATGCCACCACGAGGGGCAGCAAGCAGACTGCGATTGCCACATTAACAAGCGGCCCCGCAATGGTGACCGCCGCCTCCCACTTTGGATTCGATGGCATGCGCTCGATATATGCCGCGCCGCCAAGTGGATAGAGCGTGATCTCTTTGGTGCCGGAGCCGAACTCACGCGCCATGAAGGAGTGACCAAGTTCGTGGAGAACGACGCAACCGAGGATGACAGTAAGCAGCAGGAGCCCGAAGATAACGCCCGCAATTCCCTGGTTCGAAGCAAAGCCAAACTCGTAGCTGACCCAGATCGCGGCCAAGGCCAGCGAGGGATGCACCCGAATATCGATTCCTGACAGCTTTCCGAGGGAGACGCTGCGGAACACGCTCTCTACTCCAACGCGCTGAATATCGCTACATTCGCAGGACGGTTCCGAGCAAATATCAGCGGGCGGCGCGCTATGGACTCGATAATAGCAAACCGATCAATTGTGCTGCTTTATTCTGAATGATCCGTACGCCGAAAATGCTTGCTTTGCTACCAAATTGACCAGGTCGAGGCCGGCGTCGCCCTTTCGGGTGAGGGTTTCGGTCGCCCCGACCCGAGTTGATAACTGAAAAGCCCCAACCGCTGTTCAACCGAGTACGTCATGTCCGCGTCCGTCGCCGCCTGCGCCATGGCGATCACAATCACCGGTCCCGACGGCGTCTGTACGATGCCGGCATCGTGGAAGACGCCGTCGAGGTTTCCGGTCTTGTGGATCACCTGGGCGCCGGCAGGAAGGAGGGCCGGGAGCCGATCGTTGATGACGCGGGCGCCGAGCACCTGCTTGACCCGCCAACTAACCAGTGGCGAGACCAGCTGATCGTCCCGCAGGAGCCGGAAGAATGTGGCCATGTCGCGCGGCGTCGTGACATTGATCACGTCGTCGCCCGCAGCGCTTTCGACGAACGCTATCGATTCGGTGTAATCCGGCGACTGCTGCTGGTTGGTCGTCGAGGCATAGCGATCGTGGACTTCATTCGCCTCAACCCAATAGTGCGTTTCCGCGAGCCCAAGATCCGCCGCAAACGCTTCCAGCTCATCTGGCGAAGTCAGCGACATAAGCGCTTGCGCTCCGACATTGCTCGAGTAGGCGCCGGCCGAGTAGATCAGCTCTTCGAGCGTGATGCTCGCTCCGATCGCGTCGTATGCGAAGTAGCTGTCGTCGCCATTCGCAAGCAGATAGTAATCGGGTACGATCGGGATCTCCTGATCGAGAGTCAGCTCCCCCCGTTCGACGCCCGCCAGGATCTTGGCCAGCAATACCAACTTGTAAAGACTGGCAGAGACGAACGGCAGGTCAGCGTTCTCCTCGAAAACGACCTGGTCGTCGGGATCGATGATCACCACGCCGAAGATAGCATCGCACGAGGCCAGCAGATTCTCGATTTCCTGCGTCTGGCTCAGCTCCGGGACCGGAGTCGCCTCCTTTGCAGCCAGCGCACCCGATCCGGTGGCAATCAGCGAGCCAAGCAGGAGCAGCCCGGCGAGCAGGATGGGGCGTGTGCGGGAGCGGTTCTGCATTGCCTTCCTGGGGTCGTACGGGTGACGGGCGGGGCGAAAAGGGCGGGAATTCGCGTCCGCCAGTGTACCAAACCAATTCAGGAGGCTCCCGCCCTGTGAGAATCAGCCCCGCACCGCTATACTCGCAGGCGATGCGCCTGTAGCTCAGGGGATAGAGCGCTTGCCTCCGGAGTAAGAGGTCGCAGGTTCGAATCCTGCCAGGCGTACCACCTCGGTTCACCAGCTATTTCCCCTTAAGCAAGAGTTCCAATCCGCACTTTAAGATGCCTTGCCCGGCGGTAGATGCGGAAAGAATTCTGCCTGCGCCTGCCCGGCACATATGGAGACTGCAAGCCGATGAAATCATCGGGCAGTCCGTATACGTCACATGTACCGAGAAACTGGTGACCGGACTTCGCCTGGCTCGAGCAGAAGCTTGCCGTGGAATTGGAGCGTGCCGTGTGGATAAATGGACGGCACAACAGGAGTTCCGATTTCCTGACCGCTGTGGAAAAGCACAATCAATCGACCGTCGACGGATTTAGTCATCTGCGCTTTCACAAGTCCTCACTCGATAAAGACCCCGACGGCTGCATTGATATGATTCGACGGCTCTTGGACTACGAGGCCCAGATCAAGGGGCCAAGTCGCCAAGACCTCGGAATGGGTTCAGGGCCAGGTTAGGGATTTGGCGCCCAGCAGCAGGTAAATTCCGACCAGGTGCGGACGATCGCGGGGGCACGTCTTGACTGGTGCGATCTGCATTGCTCATCAGAATGACGAGGAGGGGATTTCTTGAGGTTTCTGCTCACGTCCGCCGGTATCAAGAATCCGAGCATCCACGATGCGCTGCTCGGCCTGCTGGGCAAACCGATTACCGCGTCGAGTGCTCTTTGCATCCCCACCGCATCGTACGGGCACCCCATGGCCGGTCCGGTTAACGCATGGAAATTCATCAGTGGGCAAGAACCACGTTGTCCCATGGTCGGGCTGGGATGGAAGTCGATGGGCGTGCTGGAACTCACCGCGCTGCCCAG
>DASQCG010000215.1:0-1634 GCA_035634825.1 Thermomicrobiales bacterium
GACGCCTCCCGAACGGTCGCCAGCACTATTGCCGGATCCAGATCGAGCGCGAAGAACTCCTCGCTGAACACCTGCCCGCGCCGACCCCGCTCCGGCCAGCGCAGAAACCGCACCGGTCCGGCCGCATCCTCGACAACCGGATGCACTCCCCGCTCCAGCCGCGCAAACCCGCGAATGATCAGGTCGAAGGCAGCCTCTGTGTGGTTTTGGGTCATTGGTCCTTCGTCTTTGGTCATTGGGTTTTAGGTTTTAGGTTTTAGGTTTTGGACGAGTGTACTGGCTACCGGCTACCGACCACTGGCTACGTTTTCGTTCTCTTAACCCTTAACTCTTAACCCTCCACCCTCCACTACACTTCCCTTATGAAAGCTATCGTTTTTGACCCCGCGAACTCCGATCCACACTCCGCGTTGGGCGGCGTGACCCCGGACGACATCCGGATCGGCGGAAAGCGTCGCTTCCGCAAGGGGCACCGCTTTACCGCCGATGACCTGCCCGATCTGGCCCGGGTCGAGCACCCGATCCACATCATCCTGATCGAGCCGGACGAGATACACGAGGATGATGCCGCGATTGCGCTGGCCGAGGCAATCGCCGGGCAGGGCGTCGAGCGGCGCAACCCGATCCAGAGCCGGGTCAACCTGATCGCCGACCGCAAGGGCCTGTTGCGGGTCGACCGGGACGCCGTGATCGCCCTCAACCGGCTGACCGGCATCTCCGTCTTTACCCTGCTGGATGGCCTCGCGGTCGTGCCAGGCAAGAACATTGCCGGGGCCAAGATCTCGCCAGTCGCCGTTCAGCAAGCGGTGCTGGATGAGGCGCTGGCGATCGCGGCGCGCGCTCCGGTCGTCGAGGTCAAGCCGTTCACGCCCAAGCGCGTCTCGGTCGTCACCACCGAGGGGCTCGGCGAGAAGGTCTGGGATCGCTTCCGGGCCTCGGTCGAGCAGAAGATCGGCTGGTACGGCAGCAGCGTGACCGAGTTCCGCGACCTGCTCGATGATCCCGATCGCGTGGCCGAGGCAATCACCGAGGCAATCGACGCCGGCGCCGATGTCGTCCTGACCGGCGGCGGCAACGCGCTCGACCCGCTCGACCCCACCATCCGGGCGCTTGGCGATATCGGCGCGGAGTTCGTCAAGTTCGGCGCGCCGGCCCACCCCGGCAGCATGTTCTGGCTCGCATATAAAGGAAGCACGCCGATCTTCAGCCTCGCCTCCTGCTCGCTGTACTCGCGCTCGACTGTGGCCGATGTCGTATTGCCCTGGATCATGGCCGACGAGCAGGTGGAGCTGGATGACATGGCCGGGATTGGCTACGGCGGCCTCCTCGACCGCGACATGTCCTTCCGCTTCCCACCCTACGACGCCACCGAGGTCCACGAGCCGGACGAAGAATAGGTTACGGGGCAAGAGTTGAGGGTGGTTGGTAGATGGTAGTTGGTAGTTGGATACGGGGAAGTAGCCGGTAGCCAGTACACTCATCCAAAACCTGAAACCTGAGACCCAAAACCTCGGTCCTCAGACCTCATCCGGATCCTTGCGGGTGACGCCGGGAATGCCGGTCAGCTTGCGGTCGAACGAGATGATGCTGCCGCCATGG
The DNA here is from genome assembly GCA_035634825.1 of Thermomicrobiales bacterium. Classification (GTDB taxonomy): domain Bacteria; phylum Chloroflexota; class Chloroflexia; order Thermomicrobiales; family UBA6265; genus DASQCG01. The sequence continues at coordinate 1,600 of DASQCG010000215.1, forward strand.
AAATCCCGCGCCATCGCGCAGTGGTACGCATCGGC
>DASQCG010000216.1:0-4081 GCA_035634825.1 Thermomicrobiales bacterium
TGTTCATGCCGCGCTCTTCCGATTCGGGCAGATCGATGTGCTGGCGGCGAATGCCGGCATCGCCGATGGCGAGCCGTTCCTCGAGATCGACGACAAGAGCTGGCGCCGGATCATCGACGTCAACATCCATGGCACCTTCCACTGCGTCCAGGAGGCGGCGAAGGTCATGGCCAGGGCCCGGAAGGGCGCGATCGTCTGCACCTCATCGACCAACGCCTGGTACGTCGAGAAGAACCTGGCCCACTACAACACCTCCAAAGGCGGGGTCGAGGCGCTGGTCCGCTCGGCGGCGATCGACCTGGCCGAGTTCAATATCCGGGTCAACGCGATCGAGCCAAGCATGGTCAAGACGCGTGCCGCCTTCATCACAGAGGACCCGGTCGGCGGTCCCGAGTACCTGAAGCGGGTCCCGATGGCCCGGTTTGCGGAGCCGGCCGAGATCGCCGCGGCCGTCGCCTGGCTCGCCTCCAGCCAGTCCAGCTACATCACCGGCCAGACGCTGATCCTTGATGGTGGCTTGACCCTCGGCATCGACATGCCGTTGCCGGCGGCGCCGCTTCCCGGCTCGGCCCGCGCCGATTCGGACGCATGATCAGTCGCCGTCGCATCCTTGCCGTTGCAGCAGCTCCACTGATTCAGTACGCGCCCGCGCGGGCGCAGGAGCCCCTGCTCGTACTTGGGTGGGACGGCTATCTCGATCAGCCGGCCATCGACCGGTTCAAGCACGCGACCGGCATCGATGTCGTGCTCGATGTCGTGGGCTCATACGACGAGATCTTCACGCAGCTGCGGGCGGGTGGGGTTCACCGGTATTCGGTCATCGCTCCACATCACGGCCTGATTGGCGATCTGCAGCAGCGCGGCTTTATTCAGCCGCTCGACCCGAACCAGATTCCGCATTTGGCCGAGATCGACTCCCACTTCGCCCTGACGGATACGACGGTGATCGACGGCGCGAAATACGGCGCAGCGCTGATCTTCGATACCTGCCCGGCGCTCTACAACGCCGATTTGCTACCGGAACCGCCGAACAACTGGCTGGCACTCGCGTCCGATCTCTACACCGGCAAGGTTGGGATGCTGGACGACGGCTTCAGCCACTTCAACCTCTGGGGACGAGCAATTGGAGCCGCGCACCCACCGAATCTATCAGCCAACGAGATGCTGGCGACAACCGCGATCCTCTCCGAGCTCAAGCAGAATCGCGTTTCACACTTCACGCCGTACCCGGCCGACCTGGTCGCGCAGCTCGCCAACAGCAAGGCGGTTATCTCGACGACGGGCTGGGGCGGGCTGACCCTTCTGCCTGATCGCGGCAAGGCCAATATCAAGGTCGTGCATCTCCAGCCAGGTGATTTCAGCTTCGTGCAAGTCCTGGCAATCACGGCCGAAGCGCCACAGGTTCCCGCCGCGCACCAGTTCATCAACTTCATGCTCTCGCCGAACGAGCAGGCCGCGCTGGCGAATCGGACGACGCGGGCGATTGTCAATCTCGGCGCGGTGCCGATGATCGACCCGGCAATCAGCGGCTTCACCAACTATGCCGACCTGGATTCGGTGATGGCGCAGTCGCCGCCGCTCGGCTTTCCGCCCATCGGCGAAACGACCGATGGCACCGTCTCCTACCTCGATTGGGCCCTGGCGTGGGACAAAGTGCGATCGCTCAAGAGCACCGCCGCTCCCTGAGTCGGGAAACGTGAGTCGTGAGATTGGGCTTGCGTTCGGATAGACTGCGTGCCACGGTGATATTCGAGTTGTGATGCGGAGCAAGAGGCCATGGCGCTGGAGACTGGGCGCGTTGTCGATGTTGTCAAGCAGACGGATGAGGCTCCCCATGGCGGCGAGGGTTGGCTCGCCCGCGAGACGACCATGCCGCAAGAGCTCGGCACCCTCTGGGCCGAATGCGGCGTCACATCCGAGTACGGCGAGCTGAAATCGGTCCTGATGCGGACGCCGGGACCGGAAATCGAGGCGGTGACCGATCCGCGACCGGCCCTCTGGTACGACCTGCTCGATCCGATCCGGGCGCGGGAACAGCACGGCGCGCTCGTCGACTTTTATAGATCCCACGGGGTGACGGTCAATCTCGGCCAGCCGGTTCCGCTCGACAAACCGAACGCCTATTTCTGCCGGGATCACTTCTGCATGACCCCGACCGGCGCGGTGATCGCGCGGATGGCCTCGGCCAGCCGGGCCGGAGAGGAGCGGTACGCGGCGGCCGATCTGGCTGCGCTCGGGGTGCCGATCATCCACACGGTCTTCGGCGACGCCACCTTCGAGGGCGCCGATGTGGTAGTGGCGAGTCCGGATCTGGTCTTCGTCGGCCACGGCATGCGCAGCAACCGGGCCGGTGCGGAGCAGGTGGCCGAGGCGTTCCGGCGGGTCGGCGTGCCGGAGGTGATCATCGTCGAGATCCCGTACGGCTGCGGCCATATCGACGGCACGATCAACGTCGTCGACCGCGATCTGGCGCTCGTTTTCCCGACGCAGCTCTCGTGGGTGGTCTACGAGACGATGCGGCGGCATGGGTTCCGCTTCCTCGATCTGCCGAGTGGCGAGGAGGCGCAGATGGGCATGGCGATCAACATGGTTCCGCTCGCGCCGGGCGTGATCGTGCTCCCGGCGGGCAACCCGGTGACGAAGGCGACGCTCGAGGCGAACGGCGTCGAGTGTTTCGAGGTCGAGATCAGCGAGCTGATGAAGGGCGGCGGCGCGGTCCACTGCATGACCGGCGTCATCCACCGCGCCCGGGCATAAGTGAAGGAGGGTGGGATGGAGCTGGCGTCGCACCATTGCACGTTTTGCATCTCGAACTGGAACGAGGAGACGACCCGGGAGTTCCCGGACGGATCCAAGCTGACCCATGCCCAGGTGTCGCAGGCCTATGACGGCGACATGTCGGGCACGAGCACCGTCGAATACTTGATGACGTACCTGCCGACTGGGAGCGTCAAGTTCATCGGGTTCGAGGTGCTGTCCGGCTCGATCGGCGGGCGCTCCGGCACCGCCGTGATGCAGCACGACGGCGTTTTTGTCGCCAACATGGCCCGCAGCACGTGGAGCTTCGTCGAGGGCTCCGGCACGGGTGAGCTGATCAACCTCCACGGCTCCGGCAGCTACGAGTCGGTCGACCAGGTGACGGTCAACTCGACCTTCGTGTACAGCTTTGGGGAGACGTAGCGGGGTTCGGGTTTCAGGTTTTGGACGGAGCGTACCCGATCCCTGCCCCATGCCCGTTTTGTAGGGGCAGATGGCAATCTGCCAGGGCCTCTTCCTGCATCCACGGGCAATGTGCCAATTCCCTCACTGGTCCTGGCACCGGTAACATTCGTTGCGGGGAGCGCGGGCAGATTACCATCTGCCCCTACATTGCCCGCAACCCCCATTCCGCGCGCTCTGCTCGCCTGCTCGCCTGCTCGTCTGCTCGCCTCACTCAGGTGGGAGGACTTCGATTTCGGATATGCCGCCGAGGGGTTGGCCTTCGGTTGGGCTGACGAAAACGATTCTGACATAGCGGGCTGCGACTGGAACCGGGACATCCTTGCCTGGGTTGATCGTGAGGCGGCCGTTCTCGTCCGGTTGGGTTGGGTCGACGTCGGCGTAGTAGTTCCATGATTTGCCGTCGTTTGATGTCTCGATCGTGGCCGTGCCCCGCAGGCCGTCCGGGCCGGGCTGGATCTGGACCTGGGCGACATCGACCGGCTGGCCGAAATCGAGCGTCAGGTGCGCGGTGCGGCCGGGATGGGCGTTAGCGTCCGTGCCCCAGACGGTCGATGGGTCGTTATCGACTGCGAATGTGCCGCTGACGGTCGAGGCCGAGCGGCTGGTTTGGATCACCGGGTACGGGGTCGGACCGGTCGCCTCGGTGGTTGCCGTTTCGGTCGGTTGCTCCTCGACCGGGCTGGATTCGGGCGGAGCGAGCTGATCGAGGTCGGCCGGGGTTTCGGTCGCAACCGCAGTGGGCGATGCCGTTTCGGTTGCGATCTCCGTTGCTGTCTCGACCGGGATCGGAGTCTCGGTCAGGATCGGCTCCGGCGAGGCGGGGCTTGCCTCCGCTGATGGCACGGTGGTCGCGGAGCCG
>DASQCG010000217.1:0-3983 GCA_035634825.1 Thermomicrobiales bacterium
CATCGCCGGGGGCCTCTTCGCCCTGATGGCGCTGGCCACCGGTGCAGCCCGTCTCGGCCGCAAAGAACTCAGCACGCCCTGATTGACTTCCCGCCGTGCAGCAGCGCGCTCCACTTCAACCCGCGATGGTGCCGCCCCGGACTAAAGGCCGGGGCTGATATCAGATAAGGCCCTTCGGGACTGAGTTCCTGTCCAGCCGGCTTCAGCCGCCTTATCCCCACTCTGCCCGAGCCTTTAGTCTCGGGCGGCATCGGGCTGCCGATTCCTGGCACCAACTCCGCGCCTCCTCGACTCCGCGCCTCCTCGACTCCTCGACTCCTCGACTCCTCGACTCCTCGACTGATTTTGCTACAGTGCCGCCACACCGCACCCGCCTTCACCCGAACGGAGCACAGCCCATGGTCGCACCGCACCCCGAACAGACCGAAGCCGCCACCCTCGCCCAGGATGCGTGGGACTACTGCATCACGCCGCTCCTGCCTGTCGATGAGATCCGCGCCGGCGGTCTCCACATCTACAAATCCGGCGAGGGCGTCCGCCTGACCGACTACGACGGCAACACCTGGCTCGACATGATGTCGTCCCATACCCGGGCCAACTCGCTCGGCTACGGCAACGCCGAGATCGCCCAGGCCGTCGCCGATCAACTCAGCACGCTCCACTACGTCGGCACGGTCTCCAACTTCGCCGAGCCGACCATCCGCCTCGCCAAACGGATCGCCGAGAAGGCCCCGGGCGACCTCTCCCGCGTCCTCTTCGTCAGCGGCGGCTCGGAAGCAGTCGAGGCCGCGCTCAAGATGGCGAAGCAGTACCAGATCCAGAGCGGCAACAAGCCCCGCGCCTACAAGGTCATCTCCCGCTGGAACGCCTACCACGGCGCGACGATGGGCGCGATGTCCGCGACCGACTGGCTGAACATCCGCCCGATGAGCGAGCCAACCGTGCCCGGCGTCTCCTTCGTCCCCGGCCCGATGAACTACCGCAATCCCTTCGGCATGTCGGACGAGCAATACGCCGACCATTGCGCCACCGCCCTCGAGCAGCAAATCCTGCACGAGGGGCCGGATCTCGTCGCCGCGGTCATCGCCGAGCCGGTCATGCAGGCCCACGGTGTCCAGATCGCCCCGACCAGCTATTTCCAGCGTCTGCGCGAGATCTGCGACAAGTACGGCGTGCTCTGGATCGACGACGAGGTCATCACCGGCTTCGGCCGTACCGGCAACTGGTTCGCGATCGAGCGGGCCGGCGTCGTGCCGGACATCATGACCTTCGCCAAGGCCCTCACCGCCGGCTACGCGCCGATGGGCGGCTTCATCACGACCCCCGCCATCGCCGACGCCCTGACCGCCTTCCGCCACGTCCACACCTTCAGCGGCCACGCCGGCGCGGCCGCAGCGGCCAACACGGCGATCACGATCAAGGAGCGCGATAACCTGATCGAGGCCTCCCGCACCAACGGCGCATATTTCCTCGACGCCCTGCAGGAGGTGCTCGAACCGCTCCCGATCGTCGGGCAGGTCCGCGGTATCGGCATGTGGCTGGCCGTCGACTTCACGAAGGACCAGCAAACCCGCGAACCCTTCACCGACGACACGGTTCCGGCCGTGGTCAAGCGCATGCACGACTACGGCGTGATCGCCAGCCCCATCGGCACATCATTCGAGATGGCCCCACCCCTGATCACCAGCCGATCCGACCTCGACGAAGTCGCCAAGGTCGCCGAAAAATCCATCCGCGAGATCGCCAGGGAGCGCGGCTACCTCTAGCTCAATACCTGCGTAAGAAACGTAGTGCCGGGCGGCTCGCCCGGCTGTGCCTCACGAAAACCGGGCGAGCCGCCCGGCACTACATCATGAGGTGGCTACCGGCAAGGACACCCGGAAGACGGTGTTGCCCGGGAGCGACTCCGCCTCGATCGTGCCGCCGTGCTCCTCGGTCACGATCCGCCAGACGATATCGAGCCCCAACCCCGTGCCGCTGCCCTGCGGCTTGGTCGTGAAGAACGGCTCGAAGACCCGGCTCACATTCCCCTCCGGGATGCCGCAGCCATCGTCCGCGACCTCGACGATCACCCGATCGCCATCTCCCCGCCGGGTCCGGATCGTGATCGTGCCCTGCCCGTTGGTCGCATCGACCGCGTTGTCGATGATGTTCGTCCAGACCTGGTTCAGCCCGCTCCCGAACGCCCGCACCTTCGGCAGGCTCCGGTCGAACTCCCGCCGGACGGTAATGTTCCGCAGCTTGTGGGCCAGGATCACGAGCGTGTTCTCGATCCCCTCATGAACATCGACCTCCTGCTCGACCGCCCGGTCCATAAAGGAATAGGCCTTGACCGCGCCGACCAGCTCCGAGATCCGGTGCGTACTCCGCGCCACGATCTCCGCCTCGTCCCGGATCGCGACCGCCCCGCTGATCCACTGCAACGCGGCCGGCAATTGCTCGGCCGGAAACGCCGCGGCAAGCCGCGTCAGCTCAGCCTCGCCGATCCCCGCCCGCACCAGCACCGGCGCCAGGCTCCAGGCCTCAGCGACGCCGTTCGCCTCCAGCCACTGCTCGATCTCTTCCTCGCGCTGGCTGACCGCCAGCGGATCGGTCACGTCGTGCGCCCGGCTCGCCGCCGCGTCGACCATCTCCTCGAGCACGTCCCATTGCGGCTTCTGCAACCCGCAAACGGTCAGATCCCGGGCGGCCGCATCGCGCTGGTTCAGGCTCTCCGCCAACCGCGCGCTCGCCCGCTGGGCCGCCGCCGCCGGGTTGTTCAGTTCATGGGAGAGCCCGGCCGAGAGCTTGCCCAGCGCCGCCATCTTCTCCAGGTAGCGGGCCTGCTGCTCCAGCTCGAGGCGGGCATTCCGTTCCTCCAGCTCCTCCGCGCGCAACCGCTCCGTGATATCGCGGAAAAAGGCGTGCGTGGCCACAATCTGCCCGTCGATGTACCGGGACGTTACGCTCCCCTCGACCGGGATCCGCCGGCCGTCCCTGGTCAGGAACCCGGTGCGAACGCCGTCGAGCGTCTCGCCTTGCATCGCCCGCATGAACAGGATCTGGCAATGCTCGAGATCGTCCGGGTGGATGATGGCCCAGACAGTCATGCCGCCGAGCTCATCCTCCCGGTAGCCCAGTTTCTGCTCCCACGCCCGGTTCACGAACTCGAATGTCCCGTCCGGCCGCACGCTCTGGATCATGTCCGATGCGTTTTCGATCACCGCCCGGTACCGCTCCTCGCTCTCGGCGAGCCGCGGATCTAGACTGGGAGAGCCGACGTCACTCATTGGGGAACCCCCTTTTTGCCCATGGCACGTACTGTAGTATCGTACCGGGAGCGAGTCTTTTACATCCGACAAACCGGGAAAACAAACAATAAACCGTCCGCATCCGGCCGGGTTGGCGACCGCGTGGGACGTGGGAGTATTGATGAAGAAGCCAATCATCGTGGCCGTCGACGACGACGCCGAAGTCCTCCAGGCCATCGCCCACGACATTCGCCGGGAATATGGCGATCGCTTCCGGATCATCCGCGTCGACTCCGGCACCCGCGCCCTCGATGTCCTCCGCCAGGTCCGGCTGGCAGACGAAACGGTCGCCCTGATGCTGGCCGACCAGCGCATGCCCGGCCTCTCCGGCGTGGAGTTTCTGGACGAGGCCAAGCGGCTCTTCCCCACCGCCAAGCGCACCCTCTTGACCGCTTACGCCGATACCGACGCCGCCATCAAAGCCATCAACGACGTCCGCCTCGACTACTATCTAATGAAGCCGTGGGACCCGCCCGAAGATCGCCTCTACCCGGTCCTCGATGACCTGCTCGACGACTGGATGGCCGATTACCGGCCCGCCTTCGAGGGCATCCGCCTGATCGGCCACCGCTGGTCCTCCGAATCCCACGACGCGCGCGATTTCCTGGCCCGCAATCAGATCCCGTTCCAGTGGCTCGATGTCACGACCGATCCCGCCGCCCAGGAATTGCTCGATCTGACCGGCCCCGGCAC
>DASQCG010000218.1:0-2360 GCA_035634825.1 Thermomicrobiales bacterium
TCGATCGAAATAGTCCGGGAAGGTCTTGGCCGTGCAGCCGGGATCGAGGATCTCGATCCCCTCGGCTCGCAGCCCTGTCACCGCGAAGCTCATGGCCATGCGGTGATCGTCATAGGTCGCAATCCGCGCCGCGCGGAGCGGTTGCGGCGTGATCGTCAACCCATCCTCGAACTCGACAACCTCTTGCCCGATCCGGCGCAGCTCGGTGGCAAGGTCGGCGATACGGTCGGTCTCCTTGTGCCGGTTATGCGCGATCCCCCGGATCGTGGTCGGCCCATCGGCGAAGGGCGCGATCGCCGCCAGTGTCTGGGCCGTGTCGGACATTGCGTTCATGTCGATCTCGATCCCCCGCAATCCGCCATCGACCGGACCGGTTACCTCGGTCGCGTCATCGGTCATCGAAACGCGCGCGCCCATCTGCTCCAGCGCGCGGACGAAGCCGAGGTCGCCCTGCGTCGAGCGGCTGCCGAGCCCCGGCACCCGGACCCGTCCGCCGGTGACAGCTGCCGCTGCAAAGAAATACGAGGCATTGGAGGCATCCGGTTCGATCTGGTACGTCCGACCGCGATACCGCTGTCCCGCCGCGACCTGGAATCTCTGCCAGCTGTCGCGGTCCAGGTCCGTCTCAACACCGAAGTCGCGCATTACGGCGGCGGTAATCTCCATATATGGCTTCGAGACGAGGTCACCAATGACCCGGATCTCGACATCCCGCGCGGCATAGGGTGCAGCCATCAATACGGCGCTGAAGTACTGGCTGCTCAGCCTGCCCTCCATACTGCACGCGCCGCCGACCAGCCCGTTGGAGTGGACGATGACCGGCGGACAGCCGGTGTTCTCTTCGCTCCAGGCCGATGAGCCCAACTCGTGGAGTGCGTGGAGCAACTGGCCGATGGGGCGGGAGCGCATCCGCTCGTTGCCGTCGACCCGGTACTCGCCGCTGCCGACCGCCAGCGCGGCGGTCAGGAAACGCATCGTGGTGCCGGAATTGCCGACGTAGAGATCGGCCTGGTTCTTCGGAAAGGCTCCATCTCCGCCCACCAGCCGGGCCGTCTCGGAGTCGCGATTGGTCTCAACCGTCAGGCCGAGGCCACGCAGTGCTTCTGCCATGTAACGGGTGTCGTCGCTGAAAAGCATGCCGGTGAGCGTGCTTTCGCCGGCTGCCAGTCCCGCAATCAGGAGGGCCCGGTTTGTGATGCTCTTCGAACCGGGCACGCGCACCTCGGCGTCGATCGCACGCGTGAGGGGATCGATGCGCAGCGACTCAGACAACGAACTTACCGTCCTTGAGCAGCAACTCGCCGTCCGCCCGGACCTCGCCACCCTGTCGCAGGTCGCAGATCATGTCCCAGTGCACTGCCGACTGATTGGAATTGCCCGTCGCCGGGTAGCCGGCGCCGATCGCCATGTGGACCGTGCCGCCGATCTTCTCGTCGAAGAGGATGTTCTTGGAGAAGCGCTGGATGTCGTAATTCGTGCCGATCGCGAACTCGCCGAGGATGCGCGCGCCGGGATCCGTGTCCAGCACCGCCTCAAGGTATTCCTGACCCCGCGTCGCGGACGCCTGTACCACCTTGCCGTGCTCGAATCGAAGGACGATCCCCTCGATCTCGCGGCCGGCGGTCACGACCGGGAAGCTGAAGCTGACGGTGCCATTGACGCCGTCCTCGACCGGGCCGGTGAAGACCTCGCCGTCCGGGAAGTTCTTTGTGGCATCACCGGAGTTGATCCAGACCCGGTTGGCAACGCTGACCCGGAGGTCGGTGCCCGGGCCGGTCAGGTGAATCTCCTGCTTTCCGTGCAGCCAGTTGACGATCCGCTGCGCAAACTCGGTCTCCGCCTTCCAGGCGGCGATCGGGTCGTCGGTGTGGAGCTTGCAGGCCCGGAAGACGAACTCGGTGAATTCATCGGTCGACATGTCGGCGTCCTGCGCGTAGGCGTCGGTCGGATAGAGCGTCAGGGTCCAGTTCAGCAAGCCCTCGGCATCCCGGCGCAGGTATGTCTGGAACAGTTCGCGCCGGGCGCCCTGGAAGAATTGCTGCCGGGCGGGATCAACCGAAGCCATCGCCTTCGTGTTCGTGTCGGCCATGATCGCGATCATGACGTCGGTTTGCTCGCGCATGAATCGCTCGACCGGGCTGATGTAGCCCAATTGGTCATCGGAGCCCATCTTCAGCAGATCAGCGCCGAGTCCACTGAAGGCCGGCAACGCGACCGGAAACCCGCCCGCCTTGATCACTTCCCGGTAAATGGAGCGCATCAGCGGTTCGGCCGCTACGCCGCCGGTGATTGCCACCGTTTGGCCCGGCTGGACATTCACGGAATAGTTCACGAGGGTCTGCGCCCATCGCTCGATTCTC
>DASQCG010000219.1:0-4639 GCA_035634825.1 Thermomicrobiales bacterium
CCGAGCACCAGCGAACGTCCGGGATCGACCGCCTGGACGACCATCGTGCCGTTGCGGTCGATCGCCTGGCCGACCTCGACTGCCTGGAACTCGGGCAGGATCCGGCCGGCATTCTCGATGTCGAGCCCGACCAGCTTCTCGATCCACGTGTAGCTGTAGTAGCCGGCGCGGGGCGGATCGCCGATCTGGACAAGCCACGGCCAGATTGCTTCGGGCCGGGTGTTGATCGTGATCGCCATCGTGGTGGTGATGGTCGGGTCCGGGATGCGCTCGTCGAGCGGCATCGGCCGGTCGATCTCGGCATCGGTCGCGCCCCAGCGGCTGTACCAGGGTCGGACAACCGAGGTGAAGGCGATCCCGCCGGCAGTAGCCAGCGCGGCGCCCGCGGCAATGGGTTTGATCCTCATGGCATGAGCCTCCGGGCCGCTCCGTCAGGTGAAGCAGCCTGGCCACACCCTACCGATTGCCGCGCCCCTGCGGTGACCCAATTCCGCCGGCCAATATCGCAAGATCATGTCAGCTCGATCAGGATTCCTCGTCGTTCCGGGCCCGGCGCTGTTCTTCTTCTTCCGCCTCGCTCGGATGGCCACGCAAGAGTGGTGGCTCGACGAACGCCTCGTAGACAGGGTCGATCGCGTCCACCGGATCACCCTCAGGCTGTTTGCCCTCATTCTGGTCGATCACGCGCTTGCGCTGCCGGTTTGCTTCCAATTCGCGCTTGATATCGGGATCAGTCGCCATCGTCCGTCCTCCTTCGTTGGCTGCGGCCATGCTAGCGAGGCGGTTCCGTCGCGGATTTGCATCGCACTACACCGCGCCGTGCGGGCGTATGCTCATGGCGAGACTTCTTCGCCTGTAAACAATTCGCGACTGCTGCGTCTACCTATACGCAATCGGGGAGACGGCATGACGGAGCGCGAGGACATCGCAGCCATGCGGACGCGGGATGAGCGACATCTCGAGCCGTTGGCGTGGGCGGAATCCGACGAGTTGCTGGCAGTCCGTGCCGCTAACGATCCGGCCGCGATGACCGAGCTCTACCGGCGGTTCGTCGTCCGGGTCGATCGCTACTGTCGCCGGCGCCTGCAAGACCCGGAACTGGCTGAGGACGTCACCAGCCAGATCTTCCTGAAGGTGCTGGAGGGGTTGCGCAAGCGCCGGGTGGAGAACGTCGCGTCGTGGATCTTCACGATTGCCCATAACGAGGTCGTCAGCCAGTACCGGCGCCGGCGCGAATTCGTCGGGATCACCGAGGCGGTGCTGGCAGGCGGCGATGACGGCATGCTCGAGGATACGGTCATCACGGCGGCCGACGCGCGCGATCTGCGGGCGCTCTTACCGTTGCTGAGCGCAGACCAGCAACGGGTGCTCGAGCTGCGGCTGGCGGGGCTGACGAGCCTCGAGATCCGGCAGGTGCTCGGCAAGAGCCGATCGTGGGTCGGCACCACGGAGCACCGGGCGGTGCACCGCCTGCGCGATCTGATGACACCCAACCATCCCGGAGAGGAGCGCTAGATGCGTTGGCATTGGCGAGACAGGCAATCCAACGAGGCGCATGTCCTGGACGCGTACTGGGACGAAGTCGTTCGCGCCGCGCCGGCGATGCCGATGCCGCAGCCGGATGAATCCCCGGAGCTGGCTCGAATCGTTCGCCACCTTCACGCGGCCGAGGAGGCTGATCGCAGCCGTCCCGCCTACGAGAATCGGTTGCTGCAGCGCCTCCTGGCCCTTCAGGAGAGCACCGCCACGGATACGACACTCGGCATCGAGCCTCCGTTACCATCCGCTCCGAGCAAGCGGGATACACGAGTCGACCGGCGACCACCACCCGGGCGGAGGATCGGCGCCAGGCTCTCCGGGGCCGCCGCGTTCGCGGTTGTTCTGCTCGTGGTGCTGATCGGCGCGCAATTCGCCAACACCCGCTGGCATCGGGCGGAACGTCCGGCCGTTGTTTCGGTTCCCGCGGCCCCGCCGACCGAGATGCCTGAATTGAACGGCGTATCACTGATGTGGAGCGCACAGGGTGATCCGACACGCCTGGCAACCTTATCCGATGTGGCGGTTGCGCCCAACGGCGACATCTATGCGGTCGATTGCAAGAACGAGGTGATCCTGGTCTTCTCGGCGGATGGGAAGTACCTGGAGAGCTGGGGTGGGCCGGGCACAGACCCGGGGCAGTTCAAGTTCGGTCACTGTGCCTTCGATCCTCTGTTTGGGGATCCGGTCAACTCTCAGTTGCTCGGGGCGATCGGGTTCGACCGGAGCGGCAATATATACGTCTTCGACTCGCTGAACAACCGGATTCAGAAGTTCGGGCCGGACCGTTCGTTCATCACGCAATGGGGGACGTACGGTACCGAACCTGGTCAGTTCAGCCGAGCGCTCGGAACAGTCGACGCGGCGCACGATCTGGTCTACGTCGCCGACCTGAACAACCAGCGGATCCAGGTATTCGATCTTGACGGGAACTTCATACGGAGCTGGAAGACCTCGAACCCGTCGCCGGCGCTGAACGCTTTCGGACCAATCGACGTCGCGGTCGACTCGGCCGGCAACGTCTATGTCTCCGAGTGGGAGCTGCACATGGTGCAGAAGTTCGACCCGACTGGCAAGTTGCTGGGTGTGGTCGTGCCGAAAGATGGACCGGGACGGTCGTTCGGGATCGCCCTCGATGCGCATGACAACCTGTATGTGTCGGTGCATGACGCGGCCGTGATTGATGTCTACCGAGCGGACGGGACCGCGATTGGCCAGATTCGCACGGCCGGCGATGGCGGTGCGTTCAGGCAGCCAGGCGGGCTGGCCTTCGATACCGATGGCAACCTGGTGGTCGCAAGTGGTGGCGGTCGCAACAAGCTCGTCAAGCTGAGCGTGCCCGGCGATCCGGCGGGTCAGTAGCCGAACCGATCGCCGCCGAGGAGCAGACCGGAGCTGGCGGGCGTCGCGTCCCGCCGCCTCCGTTCGTTTCCTGCCTGTCCGGGATCATACGAGGAATCCAGGCAGGGGAGGGGCGACTATGTCCTTCCCCGCAATCTGTTGCCAATCGTTTGCTCGACATATTGCCTTCCCGTCACTTGCCGCTAGAATGCAAGTACAGCCGAAGCGGGGACAAGTGAATTGGGGAGGAAATGGATGGTCAACGCTTCGACGACCTCGCCAGACTGATCGGATCAGGGGCTACGCGCCGCCGTGTGCTGCAGGCACTGGCGGGCGGCGTGGGCTCGTTCCTGCTGGGCAACAATCCAGCTCGCGCTCAGTGCACCAACCCGGACACGTGCCAGGCCGACTCGGAGTGCTGCCTCGGGTATGCCTGCGACGCGCCGAGCTCGACGTGCACCGAGGTGCTGCCCGATCCGTGCGGGTCGGATGGCGTCTCCTGCGCCAGTGATGCCGATTGCTGCATCGGCTCCTGTATCGGTGGCATATGCCAGTGCCAGGCGGCGGGCGGTCCCTGCACCGTCGCCTCCGAGTGCTGCCTGCTCGACGGCCAGACCATGTGCATCAACGGCGCGTGCGGCACCTGCCACACGGATGGCGCGGTCTGCACTGCCACCGCCGATTGCTGTCAAGGCGAGTGCTTCCAGGGCGTCTGCGCCACGTGCCGCGGGGACAGCTCTCCGTGCGCGGACCCGTCCGAGTGCTGCAATGGTGATTGCTTCAACGGTATCTGCGTCTCCTGCCGGCAGACCGGCAATCCCTGCGATGCCGGGCATGTCTGCTGCGGCGGGTTCTGCGTTGGCGGTGCCTGCGTAACCTGCAAGGACAGCGGGTCAGCGTGCGCCGATGCCTCGGAGTGCTGCTCCGGCGACTGCTACAACGGCGCCTGCGCCGCATGTCGGCCCCCGGGCGCGCAGTGTACTGACGGCACGACCTGCTGCGGCGCCGCGGGGTGTGTCCACGGCGTCTGCACCGGGTGCGGACCGCTCGAAGTGCCTTGTCCCGACTACGCCAATTGCTGCATCGGCGAATGCGTTGGCGGCGTTACCTGCACCCCATGCCGAGATGAGCGGGACACCTGCCTCGAGGACGCGCATTGCTGCAGCGGCACCTGTTTCCATGGCCGGTGTGCGCGATGCGAAGGGACAGGCGCGTCCTGTACCACGAGCGCCGACTGCTGCAGCGGCATCTGCCTCCAGACCGATGCCGGGCTGCACTGCGCGGGCGAATGCCGCGGCGCCAATGTCGCGTGCGTCGACAACTCGAGTTGCTGCTCCGATAGTTGTCTGAACGGCAGGTGCACAGCGCCGACCTGTTCGACTGACGCGGATTGCGGATTCGATCAGGATTGCAACCGGGGCATTTGCCGCGTTCAGGGCGTGGAAACTCCGGCTACGGGCGAATGCCAGCGCGACAGCGATTGCGCCCCGGGCCAGTTGTGCGACGTTGATCGCTCAGGAGTTGGCGTCTGCCGGCAGCCTTGCCGCGCCTTCGGTCAATCCTGTGGCGAGGCCGGCAGCGAGTGCTGCAGCGATCTGACCTGCGAGAACGGCTACTGCGTCGACACCACGTGCCTTTCCGAAGGCAAGCACTGCGCGGCCGATGCCGATTGCTGCGGCGCGCTCGTCTGCATCGACGGCGCCTGCGATCTCGAGCGCGGTCCGGACGACCATTTGCCCGGAAAACCAGGCCCGATCATGGT
>DASQCG010000220.1:0-2479 GCA_035634825.1 Thermomicrobiales bacterium
GCCGCGACAACACGGTCCGCTACGAGAAAGATGGGCCGATCTACGCGACCGACGGCAAGGTCGGCACGCTCAAGAAGGTTGTCGTCGATGAGGCCTCCGCAGAGGTGAGCGAGATCATCATCGCAGTCGACGGGACCGATCAGGCGATCGTCTTGCCGGCAGACGTGGTCGATCGCTCCGCCGGCGCCGCGCTCTTCATTTCGCTCAACCATGTCCAGTTTGCCGAGCGTGTCTCGGCTGGGCCGCAGTACGCGCGGAACCACTTCGCCAGGGCTGACCTCAAATCGCTCATGCATCGCAAGGACGGAACTCGCCCGATGCACGCCCGCCGGTCGGTCACCAACGTCGGACAGGATTTCGTGGAGACGCCGCTGGGCTCGCCGCTGGATCGGCTCAAGCCGCAGATGCCGGTCGGCTCCGTCGCCGCGGACTGACAGTACCTGTCCATACACCGCCGTGCGATACTGGAGCAGTGCCGCAATTCGTGAACTTGGGTTGCGGCGATATTTGCTCGCCGGTTCGAATGTTGGATGAGGCCAGAGCCCATGAATCGCTGCCCAAATTGCGCCGCCCAGAATCGTGAAGGTGCTAAATTCTGCACAAGCTGCGGTTTTCGCCTTCCCGTGACATCCGCACCGACGAACTCACATGACCGCTCGCCCTTCGCGACGACGTCCACCGTCCCGCCGTATGCTGACCAGAGCGCGGAAACACCGAAGGCCCCGGAATCGACCGAAGAGCCTGGATTCGCGACCTGGAACGCGCCGCAGGCCGCTGAAACGCCAGGTAAGTCCTGGGATGCGCCGCCGCCGCAAGACACCGCCGTTCCCGTCAACGAGGAGATGATCGCCTCGCTGGTCGGTGATTCAGCCCAAGCCACAGAAACCGAAGCGCCGGCGGCCGAAGCGGCGGTAGAAATGCCAGCCGCCTCGAACTGGGCCCCGGCACAAGCGGCTCCGGTGCGCGGGACGGACAGTACGGTCTCCGTTGATCAACTGCTCAAGCTCGTGCGTGAGCTGGAATACGGCCTGGTCGAGCTTGCAGACGCTCCGGCAGCGACCTCGGTTTCAGCGCCCGCCGCGCCCACTGCCAATCCCAGGTTGCTCAGTAATGCGCTGGCCGACCTCCAGAGTGAGGACGAGTTGACTCCGCTGCGCAATGCCGTGGCCAGCGCGCAGGAGCGGCCGCGCGACGTCGATATCATGCTCGACCTGGTCTTGCGGGCTGATGCGATCGCCGCGGTGATCACCGAACGCGACCAGCTGAAGGCGGCAATCGAGCTCGCGACCGGCGTCGGACCCCAGGCCGTTGGAGCCGAGACTTCGGACGAGAACGGGGCAGTCGCCCAGGACGAGGTCATCGCCGAGTCGTCGTCCGACGATCTCGTTCCCGAACCCCAGGATGCGGCCGAGACGACGGACAGCGAGTCGCCGTCGATCTAGCTGATCCCGAAACGGGACGATTGGCTGATTTCGCTCCTGATCCTCTGGCGTCAATGTTGAGCAAAGCGCAAGTCCACTCATCGAGTGTCGACTTGGGCTTGCCGACTGCCTGACCGATCGCGGAGCACAACCATGAGCACCG
The DNA here is from genome assembly GCA_035634825.1 of Thermomicrobiales bacterium. Lineage (GTDB taxonomy): Bacteria > Chloroflexota > Chloroflexia > Thermomicrobiales > UBA6265 > DASQCG01. Next base: position 1,585 of record DASQCG010000220.1, read on the forward strand.
ACACCGCGCCAGCAGGGACCACACCGAAACCCGCGCGCCTCGGATCCTTCGTCGCAACCCAAACTCCGGAGCATGGTCCACGCACCAGCCCGATCCCGGTCGTCGGCGCCGACGACACGCCGTTCGCTGGCCAAGCCGGCCTTGCCTTCTGGCAACAGGTCGGATCGACACCGGACGCGACTGCCGAGGCAGAAGTCAAGCTGGCGAAGCTGCGCCACCTGAGTCACCCGGCACTTGCGCCGATACTCGAAAGCGGCCTGACCTCGACCGTCGCGTGGTGGATCGACGCCGTGCCGCAAGGCACGGCGCTCGCCGATGCGGACCGCAACGACGCGTCGCTGGCATCGATCCCGTTTGTTCGGCGCCTGGTCGATGGTATCGCCGGCGTGCTGGAACTTGCGCACACTGTCGGCTTGTCACACGGTGCGGTCGAACAGCAGTCGATCGTGATCGGTCGAGACGGCACTCCCGTGCTGGTCGGACTGGGTATCGGCGTCAACGGGTTCTCGCATGATCAGGCCGATCTCGCGCTCCTCGCGATCAACCTTCTGGCACAGGAGTCGTGGTTTGAGCGGGCGCCCAAAAATGGCGGTGCGCGGTCCCAACAGCTCCGGGAACATCTGGCCAATTACACCGAGCGGATTTCCGGTGTCCTGGCGAGGGCCACCGACCCTGACCCGTCTGAGCGATTCTCCTCAATTGCGGAGTTTGCGAAGCGCTTCGCCGAAGCGGTCCAGTATTCAGCTGAGGATCTCGTGCAGGCTGGGCAGGACGCAATCTCGTCGCAAAACACCGAGTTGGCGAAACTGCTGGCCGAGAAGGCCGCGGCGTACGCACCGGAGTCCGAAGCGCTCGCCAACCTCAACCATCGTCTCCGCGGTGGCCTGCCGGTCGC
>DASQCG010000221.1:0-2478 GCA_035634825.1 Thermomicrobiales bacterium
GGCTGGGAAGCTCGACGACACGGCCACGTTCCCGGTCGACACGAACGACTGGCAGGACGAGTCGCCGCGAATCACCGCGGTGCGCTGGACCTGGCCCATCGTTCCGCCGGCCGCCTGGGCACTCCTCGCGCTGGCCGTTGCGATACCGCTGATCGGAATCGTCGTGATCCGCCGGCACGGGCAGGTGGCCCCTCTCTCGGGCACGATCCTGCTGATCGCTCTGGCCATGATCTCGTCCGGATTCGCGATCCAGTCCTGGCAACGGACCGCGCCCCGAACATCGGGACACGACCTGGCCGCACCTTCCAAGACTGATCCGGTCGCGGCGCAAACGACGTACCAGACGCTCTGTCTTGCCTGTCATGGGCCGAACGGCGCCGGAATCGATCAATCGAATCCCGAGCATCAGCACGGCTCCGGCACCGGTTTGGTCGATCCGAAGTCCCGCGTCCTGAGCGACGGCGACCTTTACACGTTGATCACCAACGGCGTCGGCGATACCGATATGCCGGCCTTCGATCTGGCCCTGAGCGACGCCGAGCGCTGGGATCTGGTCGCATTCCTCCGGAATTTACAGGCCCGGCCGCCCGTTACGCCGACTCCCTAGTTGCGTTTTGCCATTTCTTCCTGTAGGATCGTCCGGCCTGCTTTGTGGCACCGACGCACCTCCGGAAGGAAAGGAAACATGGTGAGACGACGACCTGGTTTCCCCGGTGGATGGTCGGCTGCTGAGCGTACGGCCTGGGTTCTCCTGACCCATTAACTCTGTTCCCTCAACAACCGATCACCTCCGCGCAGCCGTCTGACGGTTGCTGGCCCCTGTCTGTCTCATTCTCATGGGAGCAAGAAGCAATGAGTGTGCCTGCGCTCGAAGCGCATGGAATTCGCAAGTCGTTCAAGAAGAAACGCAATCAGAACGTCACCGCGCTCGAAGACGTCTCGTTGACGATCAGCGAGGGCGAAGTCGTCGGTCTGCTCGGACCGAACGGTAGCGGCAAGAGCACGCTGGTCCGTGTCTTCTCGACCCTGTTGGAGCCCGATCAGGGATCGGTATCGGTCTTTGGGATCGATGCGTTGAAGAACCCACGCCCGGCCCAGCGCATGATGAACCGTGTCAGTGTCGAGGCCAGCTTCTTCAAGAAGCTCTCGGCATCCGAGAACCTGCTCTACGGCTCGAAGTTCTACGGCGTCACCCAATCCGAGGCCAAGCCGCGGATCAAGGAGATCCTGGAGCGCACTGGCTTCGATACCAAGCGCGCCGGCGAGCCGATGGAGAACCTGTCCCGCGGCATGCAGCAAAAGATCGCACTGGCCCGGGCGCTCCTGACCAGCCCGATGTTGATGCTGCTTGACGAGCCGACTACCGGTCTCGATCCCCGCAGCAAGAAGGACGTGCAAGACCTGATCAACGAGATCCGGGCCGAGCACAACGCTTCGATCCTGATCTGCACACACGACATGGATGAGGCCGAGGCGCTCTGCGACCGGATTGGCATCATCGTCAACGGCGAGATCGTGGCGATCGACGAGCCAGACAAGTTGAAGGAGCGATATCGCTCCAATGGCGTGCTGCCCTCGCTTGAGGACGTCTTCATGGCGACCACCGGCAAGAGCATCGACGACGCCGACCAGGACGAGGAGGACAACTAATGCAGGCGGTGTCCGTACCGCAGAGACGATCCCAGTGGATGACCGAGGTCATCGGCGCCATTGGGTTCATCCAGCGGAACTACTACCTGACCAAGCGCTACTTCCTGTGGGAGATCGTCTGGCTGGTCTACACGACCGGCAATGCGATGAGCATCGGCTTCATCGGCGTCGCCATCGACAGCCAGACCGATACCAATCGCCTGACGACCTATCTGCTGATCGGCGCGCTGGTCTGGTCATACCTTTCGATGATCTTCGACATCCTGTCGGAAACGGTGGCTTGGGAGCGCTGGGAAGGGACGATCGAATACACCTTCATGTCTCCCGTCAGCCGCACCACGCACCTGCTCGGCACCAGCGTCTACGCAGTGCTCTACGGCATCGTGCGAACGGCGATCATCTTCGTCATCTTCAGCATCTTCTTCGATCTATCGATCTCGAACGCCAACTTTGCCGGTGCGCTGCTCGTGCTCGCGGTCTGCAGCATCTCGCTGATCGGCTTCGGGATGATGACAGCCGTCATGCCGCTCATCTCACCTGAGAAGGGCCAGCAGGTGACGATGATCGTCGGCTCGATCCTGCTCCTGATCTCGGGCGTCTACTACCCGATCGACGTCCTGCCGGGGTGGATGCAGCAGCTCGCCAGGCTCTCGCCGGTCACATACGCGCTGCGCGGCATCCGTGCCGCGTTGCTCGATGGCACGCCAACCAGCGACCTCTGGGGCAACATCTGGCCGCTACTCATCATCGGCGCGGTGACCGTGCCGGCCGGCCTGATGATCTTCAGCGCAGGCGAGCGCTTCGCCAAGCGGACCGGCCGGCTCAAGC
>DASQCG010000222.1:0-9575 GCA_035634825.1 Thermomicrobiales bacterium
AGTCACGCTCACTGATCACAGTCGCTCGGGTTCTTGATTCCCGTCATATCCCCGCCGGAATCACTGTTACCACGAGAGGACTGGAGCAGTTTTTTAGCTACACCTCGACCGACTATCGCGGAGAGCGAAAACACGTGGCGGAGTTACTGTTGGCTAATGTGACGTCCAGTCGGGAGTTAACGGAAACGACGGGCCTAAGCAGGTTGTTTATCCATCACACCCTTAAAGACTTTGAAAGCCGCCGCTGGATTGACGACGTGCTATGGAATGGCGGCGAGGCGTATGCGTCTGTTTTTAGCCCTGTCCACTTAAAGCGGTTCGTCGGCGAGTAGAACGGCCGGTTGGAACAAACTGAAAGCGGACACGTAGACCGTGCCCGCTTTCACTCGCCCTTGAGGAGATCGGCTAGTCGTCGACGCCGGCGGGCTCAGGGATGACACCGTCTTCCTCGATGCCAGCGTAGGCGAGGCGGCCGCTTATCTCCGGAGCGCCGCCCACGATCTGCTGCTTGATCGAGTTCATCACGTCCGGGTTGTGCTTCAGGTACGTCTTCGCGTTCTCCCGGCCCTGGCCCAGCCGCTCATCCCCAAGGTTGAACCACGCGCCGCTCTTCTTCACGATGCCCATGTCGGTGGCAACATCGAGAATCGAGCCGGCGACCGAGATGCCCTCGTTGTACATGATGTCGAACTCGGCCTGGCGGAACGGCGGGGCAACCTTGTTCTTGACCACCTTCACCCGCGCCCGCGAGCCGATCGAATCGGTGCCGTTCTTGATCGTCTCGATCCGGCGAATGTCCATGCGCACCGAGCAGTAGAACTTGAGCGCGTTGCCGCCGGTGGTCGTCTCGGGCGAGCCGAACATGACGCCGATCTTGCTGCGCAGCTGGTTGATGAAGATGACGGAGGTCTTCGTCCTGCTTATGTTGCCGGTCAGCTTGCGCAGCGCCTGGCTCATCAGCCGCGCCTGCAAGCCCATGTGCGAATCGCCCATGTCGCCGTCGATCTCGGCCTTCGGCACCAGCGCGGCCACGGAGTCGATCACGATCACGTCGATCGCGCTCGAGCGGACGAGGGTATCGACGATCTCGAGCGCCTGCTCGCCGGTGTCCGGCTGGGAGATCAGGAGCTCCTCGAGGTTGACGCCCAGGCGGCTGGAATAGAGCGGGTCGAGCGCGTGCTCGGCGTCGACATAGGCCGCGATGCCGCCCATGCGCTGGGCCTCGGCGATGATGTGGAGGGCAAGAGTTGTCTTGCCGGACGACTCGGGGCCGTAGATCTCGGTGATCCGGCCGCGCGGGATGCCGCCGATGCCAAGCGCCAGGTCCAGCGCGATCGATCCGGTCGGGATCGAGTCGATCTGCATGTGCGAGTTGGCCTCGCCCATCTTCATGATCGCGCCCTTGCCGAACTGCCGCTCGATCTGGGAAATCGCGAGTTCTATAGCGCGGTCGCGCTCAGTCATGGGATGTCCTTTATGCGTGCGTTTAGAACAAGTATTCTGGTAAATAGTAGTCCACCGAGAGCCGGAAAACAAGGGCGCAAAGGAGCGAATGGAGATTAGTGATCAGCGGGTAGATACTGGAGCGACTGCGAAAAGCTGTGTCGGTCCGCTTATGGCGAACGCCGACCAAAATCGGTGATTGGTGCAGAACCAGTACCGGTCGGCTTCAGCCGACATCCGGGCTTGAGACCCGGATTTCAATCCGGGGCGGCACCGCGCGATTGCCGCATCGCGTGCGCAAGGACCATCAATCCCCGGCGCGGACGCGCGCAAGACGAACTGCGGCACAATATTGCGTAACCGCTCTAAGGATTGCGCCTTTGGTCTTTCGTGACGCGCTGCCAGGGGCTTTGACGGTGGAATGACGAGGGGCTCGCAGCTGCGAGCCCCTCGTGGTGATCGATCGGCTGTCGCGGTCAGCCGCGGAGAATACGGGCCGACTCCCCGGTCGTCTCGAAGATGGTCAGGCCGTCGGCGAACCGCGTGTACCGGCGCGTTTGCTGCGGGCTGTCCTTGAAGACCTGTACCTCGGCGACTGCGGGGAACTGGCCGGACTCGATACCGGCCCCGAGCCACAGGGATGACGCCGGGTCACCCTGCTGGAAGTGGAGTGTGTGGCCGTTCTCCGGCGGTCCCTCGCCGAACCAGCGGCGCGCCAGACCCGCGTCCATTCCGGCCGGGAATGCCTCGCCTCCATCGTGGAGCAGCCGTGGCTTCTCGCTGGTCGGCTGAAAGATGGTGAGGCCGCCGGCGAACCGGAAATACCGGCGCGTCTGGGACGGACCGTCCTTGAAGACCTCGACCTCGGCCAGGGTGGGGTAGTGCCCGGTGGCGGATCCATTCCGGAGCCAGAGCGCGCAGACCGCGTCCGATTGATCGAAGCGGACGACCTGACCATCCTCGGCCGTTGCCTTGCCAAACCAGCGCTCGGCCAGACCGGCATCCATTCCCGTGGGGAAGCCCGCTCCATTTCCCTGGAGCAATGTCGGCTTGGCGCCGGTCGTCTGGAAGACTGTCAGCCCATCGCCGAAGCGGGTATAGCGGCGGGTTTGCTGCGGACTGTCGGTGAAGACCTGCACCTCGGTGATAGCCGGGAACTCGCCCGATGTCGCGCCGGCCGTGCCCCACAGTTTGGCGACCGGGTCAGCGGGATCGTACTGAATGGTTTGGCCGTCCTCCGCCTTGACTTTGCCGAACCAGCGCTTGAGGAGGGCGGCGTCGATCCCTTCGATCTTGGTCGGGTCGGTGATCGTTGCTGCGACCACGCCGTGACCACCCTGGTGCTGCCGCATGATCGCGCGCGCCTTCTCGATGATCTCGTCAGTACGGGCGTGAAGCTTTTGGCCGGGACAATTCTTGGTCGAGAACGAATCGTGGAAGTACAGCGTCTTGATGCCGAGGGTGGGATGGTTCGGGAAGACGTTCCAGGGCACGCCAATCCGGTCCTGCCAGAACGCAACAAGGTGAGCCAGGCTGTCCACCTGCGCGTCAGTAACTTCGGACTCGGTGTGATCGTGGTCAGGCAGGAAGCCGCTTGTCTCGATGCTGACCAGTCGCCGGTTATGCGGGATGAGACCCTGATTCATCTCGTTGGCGAACGCGCGCTTGAATGCGATCCCGGCAGGATCGTCGCTCGAGCCTTCACCAGGGCCGACGCCGTTGGCCCACGGCGTGCGTTCACCTTCCGGATCGTTGTACTGCCATATCTGCCCGTCGCGCTCGGGATCGAGCACGCCGCCGACGCCGTAGTCGGTCAACGCTCCGATGTCCACCCGACTGAAGTGGTCGAATGTGCCCTGGAGATTGCCATGCATGCGGTGAAGGCACGTGCCCACGAGCAGCCCTTTGCGGGTCCCGAGCAGGTTGTACCCATTTGTCTCGCCATTCGGGAGAATCTTGTCGCCAATCGTCTTGTCCACAATTGAAGGGCGCGGCACCCGGCCGAAGACAATCCCGGCCGCCGGGGCGTCCTGGTCGTCGTCAACCTGATCCAACAAGGGTGCATTCAGCCGATCGAGCATGGTCACAAGACTTCTTGCGTAGGCCTCTGGATCGTTCGCGAACTCGGGTGTACCGGGGGGTCCCTTTGGGCAGTAGGCGTCCGCGATCAAATCGAGGATGCCCTCACCGGCCAGTGCGTACGGTCCGCGTCCTCCCGGTGGGGCCTTGTAGGTCTCGGCTTCGTCGAAGAGACGCCGGCGCCACTCGCGGAAGCAATCGGCATAGGCATCGAAGACCAGGAACTCGCCCTTGCCGGGGACCGTAACCGTCGGGGTCATCCGGCCGGGGCCGGGCCGCAGGTTGAGTGGGTTCTTTGCCTGCGGTTTCGAGCCCGTCGTCGCGTACTTGTCTTCGACAAACGCTTGGGCCAGCGCCAGCGCGCCATGCGGGCCTGCCGCCTCCACGCACGCGTCCGCATCCGGCAGCATCGGCGATCCGACGCGCCTGAACTCGTCTCGCCAGGTCGCGATCGGGAAAGCGCCCAACCGGCGCCACGGAGAATCCAGCGTAATCACGTGCTTTCCTCCTGACCGCAGTGCGGTCAATAACCGAACTCGCGTGTCTGCGTGACCAGTGCAACCGGCGGTGCGATCCGCCGGTCACCGGTTGTGTTCCTGCACCGGCTCATCTGGGGAACCGGACCGATTGAATCGCTCGACATGTCAACCAGCCCCGGCTGGCTCCTGTCTATGCACTCCCTCCTCTCTGGGCACAGCGGCCGAATCTGAACGGCCGGGACGCGCATCAGTGCGCCCCCGATGCGCTCGTTTCGGGCGCTGATGTGCTTTGCAGGTCGGCCTTGATCCGGTCTGCCTGTCCCTGGAGCCGGCTGACGAGCAGTCCTGGCGTCAAGCCGAAGACCGCTGCCAATACCAGGCCGAACTGGTTGCTATCGAGGTCGAAGACCTCATTGAGTGTGGGTGACGGGAGGGTCAGGACATTGGCGCCACTCTGCGCCTGACCGTTCGTGACCTGGGCGCTGGCAGTCGTCGGCGTCGCGCTCGCTTGCGCGGGAGGTGTCGGGGGTGGCTGGTAGACGATGAGCGAGCCGCTCACTGTCGCGTAGAGGAGGGCAGTGATGGCGACGCCGCCGACTGCTGCCAGGCCCGAGAGGATCGGCGCGTAGACGAGGCGCGCACGTTCCAGACCGTAATCCTCCTCGGTCGGCGTCCGGCCGCGAGAGCTCAGCCTGAGTTGATCAAAGAGTCCAACGACTGCTCCAACGAGATAGAAAGCGGCCGCGGCCATGATGCCCTTTGCCGGCGCCTGAACCAGCACAGCGAGCGCCAGCAGGGCGTATGCCGTCAGCCCGGTCAACATGCCAACTGCCGCCAGGTGATTTCGGCCCCGGACGAGAGCCTCGCGCCGGCCGTCGCGGTATTGGTTCACAACACTGCGAACATCGCGCAGGGTGGCCCGGGCCAAGCGCTTCCCCTGCTCCGTCGTGTCCACCTCATTGAGCTGCGGGAGCGGCGGCGTCGGCGTCAGATACTGCCCGCCTCCCATGACAAGGACGGCGCGGCGCAGCTTGGTCAGAAAATCATCCTCATTGCGGATGTTGGAGTCCTTGATCCGCATCTCATCGTGCAACCCCTCGCCCACCACGGCGTCGTCGGAGGAAACGACAAAGAGAGCTTCATCCGCGTCGTGCAGACGAGTCCACAGTTCGATGTAACCGGTTCCTGTCACCCAGCGGATATCCGGACCCGGCCCGGTATCTTCCGAAAGCGGTGGAAGGCGGCTCAGCTCCCGGCCAATGAAGTCGCGCTGGGCACGTGCCGTGGCGCAGGCAACCTGGGTATCCGGCGATTGCGGTGGACGATCCTGGCCGTCCTTGGGAGCGGACTCGCATAGCGCGGTCACTTCGGTGTTCAGGGTCTCCCATTGCCTGCCCAGCTCACCGAACAGGGAAGGGATGGCCCGGTCCGCCGTGCTGCGGCTGCGGCCGGAGATCGCAACCCCCGCGGCAACCGCGGCAGCCGCGGCGATCCCTGCTGCCGGAGCGACCAACCTTGCCCAGGAGTTATCCACGTCGCCTTTCCCCCTGATTCCTGGCAGCAGATACACCACGACAGTCGTGGCCGACGATATCGCCAGGATCATGGCAGCCGAACCCATGAGGTTGGCGCCGACACCGCCATCCCGGTGGATCCGGATCGGACGGGCGGAGCAGTACCAGAGCAGCCCGACGCTCGCGAAGATCGCGAGGAGACTGGTCCCCAGGGCCACGTGGCTCCACCAGGCATGCACGTCGAAGGTGAACGCCGTCACAAGGAGCGCGGCGACGGCAATCGTAAGGACCATCGTCGCTATGAGGCGGGCCGTCGCGCTGCACGGGACCAGCGCCCAGGGACTGCGCGACGGGAGCGGCTCGTCGGATGCGACCGCGCGGTCTGTCGGCGGCGGCTCGATGAGGACGGTGACAGCCCGGTCATCAGAGCCATCTGCGGAGATCTGCTGGAGCGTCTGTTGGTCAGTCATCGCGTATTCCTCCGACCCAATCTGGCAAGGAGAAGACCATTCCCCGGGCGGAAGCAGCCAACGTCGATCGAAAATCGACTCGCGGCGGCGCTCCTCACCGAATCCGGTCAGACCGGGGGAGTGATCGGCACGCGCCACGAAGGCAGGCAACTCGCCGGCAAAAGCGAGCACTGTCGCCCTGATGCGGTTAATGAGAAGAGAGCTCGGGCATCGCCGGTTTCCGGCAGCGCTGGCTCATCAACCGTAGGGATCGCGAAACTGGTGAGGAAGTGGGTACAAGTCTACGTCCCAAACGAGACGCAGCCATATGAACCCCGTAAATGTTCGCATGAGAAACGGTGTTGAATGGATACTACTCCGATTTGCGGAGACGTCAACCCCCCAATCGGATATTTGGCGGGATTACTCACGGCGCGATGCCGCAGGTGAGCAGAAGCCGGGCCGCAATTCGCGTCAAGCCTGCGCGAGCTCCGCGGCGATCTCGGCTCGCCGGTGATGAGGCTTGCCACTGCGGAACTCTGCTATGTAAGCATTGAAGTCCCACGCGGCCAGAAATTCCCGCGCCGCCTTCCGCCCCGACTCGTAGAGTGCATCGGCTCGCTCTAGCGTCAGGTTGAACTCGGTGGTGCGGATGCCGAGCGTCTCGATCGGGATGGTGCGCGCGAACTGTGCCTTCTCGATATAAAGCCGGTCGTGCGCTTCGGTCATGGTTTGCACCAGGCTCTTGACGTAGCTCACGACGCCACCCCGGGTCGACCGGCCCGGCGGCAGCCGCTCTGCCAGGCTCACCGCGGTCGGATCGGGCTCGACCAGTTTCAACCCGAAGGTCGGCCACTCCGGCTCACCGCCCGAATCGAACAACCAGACCGGGAAGTTGGAGAGCATCCCGCCGTCGACCAGGACGTGCTCCTGCTTGTCGACGGGATTGGGGAAGCGAACGGGCTCGAAGAAGATGGGGATGCTCATGCTCATCCGCACGGCCAACGCCACATCCAGCTCATCCGGCTCCACGCCGAGATGGGCCTTGGCGTCCCGCGGCAGCACCAGCAGGCAACGGTCGGTCAGGTCGGAAACGATCACCTGCACCTTGTGGCGATAGAGCGGATTGGGGTCCTGGCCGTAAATCGGGTGCCGCAGGTCGGCGAACGTGTGGACACCCCTGGCCTCGAGCAGGCTCCGCATGAGCGCGATAAAGGCGTTGCCCTCGTAGATGCCCTTGTCCTTGAGGATGCTGACCAGGGAACCGATCAGCGGGATCCGGTCCTCCCAGGCCTCGTCGGTGAGCTGGCGAAAGTCGAGGGAGCGAACGATCTCATGCAGCTCGGCCGCGCTGTATCCGGCCGCGAGCAGGACAGCGGTGATGGCGCCGGCAGAGGATCCGGCCAGGCTCTGCGGTTGGTAACCCTGCTCTTCGAGGATAGACAGGGCGCCGACCAGCCCGATCCCCTTTACACCGCCGCCTTCAAACACGAGGTCGGCGAATCGGTCTTGACGCGTCGCGGTCTCAGACAAATTGATAGCCATGGTGCCTCCCGCGTTTTGCTATGGCAAATGGTGGATTCCTCGATCGTAAAGGAGGTGTCCAGTCACCGTTCCTCGCTGCAGCAATATATGCAACAATAGGGTTGCGCATTCTGGTTCGGACTGCTAGAGTACACGTGCAACGGATTGGTTGCGTATTTGGAGACTGACATGGCTACGATGATCAGAGACACGATTGAGCGCGAAGTTGTCTACCCGCAGTCGATCGAACGGGTCTGGGCGGCCCTGACCGAACCGGAGCAGATGAAGCGCTGGTTCTGTTCGGTCGGCATCGAGATCGACTTGCGACCCGGCGGCGCAGCCCGCTTCCACTTCAACGAGGGCTCCTTCCGGGCCGTCGTCGAAACGGTCGAGCCGCCGCGCCACTTCGCCTTCCGCTGGGTGCCGGGCGGTCTCGAGGATCAGGAGCTGCCGGTGGATGCTCAGGGACCCCTGACCCTGGTCGACTTCCAGCTCGAATCCGTCGCCGATGGGACCCGCCTTCGTCTTGTCGAATCCGGCTTTGCCGCCTTCGACGAGGCCCGTCGGACCGCGGCCTTCGGGGACAACAGCCGGGGCTGGGACGAGTGCCTGGCCAACCTGGAAACGGCTCTGCGGGACGGAAATGGCCGCTGAGGCAGTTCTCGACGAGCGGGCGGGGGTCTTCGAGGCCCTCGCCGACCCCACCCGCCGCTGGATGATCGAGCGGCTGGCCCGGGTCGGATCAACTACGCCGACCGCGCTAGCGGGGGAGCTGCCGATCTCCCGCCAGGCGGTCAGCCGCCATCTCGGCGTGCTCCAGGAGGGCGGTCTGGTCACGGTGCGCAAGGAGGGTCGCGAGCAGCATTACCAGCTCGCGGTCGATCCCCTGCGCGACGCGGCCGACTGGATCGCCCGGATCGAGCAAACCTGGGATCACCGCCTGGCCGCCCTCGGCGCGCTCCTCGCCGAGGAGCCGGAAAGCGATTAGGCAGCCGCCTCAGGCGATCCCGCTAGCAGGTGTTTCGGCCCCCTTCGTGCCGGATCTCGCCGTTGGCAATGGTGATCTGCTCGATGGAGGTGCAGTTGACGGGCTGGCCATTGATGACCGTGTACCTGGTGATGACGAGCTCGTGGATAACCGCGAGCTCGCCACCGATGTAGATATCCTGGAAGTGGCGCTGGACGCAATACTGGAGATCGATCGGACCGGTCTCCGGGTAGGTGACGCATTCCGTCGAATTGACGATCTCCGGATTGGCGCCGCTATTCTGGGCGGCGACCGGTACCGAAAAGAGACTGATCGCGAGTACGAGCAAAATGAGAAGTGAAAGCCGATGACCACGCATGGCGACCCCTCCTTATTTTATTGAGGTTTGATTACGACCAGAATAACCAGCCGTGTCAATAGTCCCTACAATGCGCTGCAGGCAAAGGAGGGCGCATGTCGGACGAGGCAAGACTGACCGAGCTGAACGAGGAATACGTTCGCGCATTCCTCGAAAACGACGTGACCTGGTATCAGGAGCACCTCAACGACGACTTCGTCTGCATCGAGTCGGACGGCTCGCTGCTCGACAAGCCCCGGTTCCTGGAGGCGACCGCCATGCCGCACAACGTCGTCTCCTTCGACCTCCAGGAGGTGCGTATCCGCTTCTTCGGCGATGTCGCGCTGATTCACGCTCGGGGATTGTTCACGCGCAGGGACGGCTCAACCGGCGCCAGCCGCTATACCGACACGTACGCGAAGTTCGGGGACGATTGGAAAACCGTCGCCGCCCAGATCACGCACTCCTGAACCGGTCCCAACCACTACGCGGAGGGCGAGCTCTGCTGCCACGATCGCCCGGTGGCGCCGGCGTAGCCCCAGGCGGAGATATCCGGCGGCTCGTGCCCGAGCGCGCCGAGGATGGTGCAGACCTGCGCGCGGTGCTCGTTGGCATGGTGGAAGAGCTGGGTCAAAATCACGCCGGCGCGATCGGCCCAGACTTCGCCCCGCTCGTTCGTCTCCTCGACCGCCCGCTCGTCGTCCCAATCGCCGGCCAAAAACTGCTCCAGCACGCCCGCCAGGATCCCGGCCCGCTCCACGA
>DASQCG010000223.1:0-2924 GCA_035634825.1 Thermomicrobiales bacterium
TGGCTGCATGCGATACGACCAACGATTGCCGTCCGCAGCAAGTGCTCGATCTGCGCCTCGTTCAGGTCTCGAATTTCGCCCACGATCCTTCGCTCTCCGTCGTGTCATCATAGCCGGACGCCGAAGATTGTGACTTGGCCCTGGAAGTGACGCCTCTGAGAGGTCAGTCACCGCGTTCGTCATTTCGATCCCGTTCCCCGGCATGGTGGCCATCTGTGCGATCGCCCGCTGTCCCGCCCACCCGATTCAGCCAGGTCTTTGCGGCTATTTCGGCCTCCGCGGTGGACTGGCCAATCACTTCCACGGCCGGTAGCACCTTCAGTTCATCGTCCAGGTCGAACTTACCGGAGCGCTTGATTTGCTCGATTACCGCCTCATGCACGCCGCTGAGGAAGAGCCGTCCGCCCGCGGCGCGAAGCTGCTCGTCGTACGTATCGAGCACCTCGATCAGGGTCGCTCCGACGCGGGTCCGTCCGCGCAAACGGAGGACCACTGCCGGGTGGGTCGCGTCTGCGGGACTCGGCAGCTCTGTTGCGAGCGTCCGTGCGCCTGCGAAGAAGAGGCTGCCCTGAGCGTCGAGAATCGTGACCGCGTTGCTCGGCAACTTATCCGGCGGATCGGCGTCGGCCCAGCGGCCGTCGGGCAGGTGCACAATTTCGCGAACGCGAACATCACTAGCTGCCGACATGACGAACAGCACCAGTGACAACGCGACTCCGACCGCGACCGCCGCCGTCACGCTCAGAACAAGGGTGGCCAGAAAGGTTACCAGGATCGTTGCCCGTGCCGTTCCGCTGGTTTCCCAAATCGAAATCGCCTCGCGAAGATCAATTGCGCTGATCCCGGCCATGATCATGAGCGCCGCCAGGACCGCCATGGGAACCTTGCTTACAAGGTCCGGCACGAGCAGCACGATCGCGAGCATAAAGAGTCCGCTGAACACACCTGCCCAACGGCTGCGCGCGCCCACGCTCACGTTCAGCGCCGTCTGGCCCACAGAACCGCCCGCCGGAATACCAGAGAGCAGTCCGCTGGCCACATTCGCCGCTCCTTCGGCAATCATGTCGCGCGAGACGCTGATCCGTTCGCCGGACGGATTCTTGAGGCTTTGGCTTACGCCCGCGCCCTGGACGGCGATTACGACAGCGAGGGCGAAGGCGGAGACGACGAGGTTCAGGCTGATCAGATCGAGCTGAGGCACGGTCAGGGTTGGGATTCCGCGCGGGATCACGGCGACATCTTCGACCAACTGGACCCGGTCCCACCCAACCAGCGCCACCAGGAGCGTCGGCGCAATCAGTGCGACGAGCGACGCGATCGGTTTGAGTCGGGTTCGCTGCAGCCCTAGCGCCAGGGTGAGCGCAAACAGGCCAATGGCGATCGTTCGCCCATCGAACGCTTCGACATTCCTGAGCAAGTCGGCGAATTTGATGATCTCATTGCCGCCGTTCGGCTTGAATCCGACCAGATCTGCCGCCTGGCTGAGGATAAGGACAACTGCCACGCCCGTGAGGAATCCGGTCATTACGGCGAACGAGATGAACTTCACCATACGGCCCAAGTGCAGGAACCCAAACAGGAGCAGGAAGATTCCGGCGAGCACGACGAACAGGAAAAGGGCGTTGTCTCGTTCGTTGGCCGAATATCCGGAGATCGCCTGAGAAGTTGCCAGGGCGGCGGCGCTCGTCGTGGCGATCTGCATGAGACGGGCGCTCACCAGGAGGCTGCCCGTTATTGGCGCGGCGATACTCGTGTAGAGACCGTAGACCGGGTTGACGCCGGCCAGCGCGGCTGAGGCAAGACCGTCCGGGACGCTCACGACTGCATTGATCAGGCCGGCGATCACATCGCTCATGAGTCCACCACGGCCGGATCGCTTGCTCATTGTGCGCCGGTGTGATTGCCGGCTTCGATGAGCCAGGCGTTCGCTTGTTCGAATGCCTCTTGAGTGGACTGTCCGAGGATTGGGGTTACTTCAAAGGCTCGCACCGGCCCGTTGAGATCGATCTTGTTCGAACCTTTGATGACCTGGTACGCGCGATTGCCGAGTCCCGTCAGATACAACCGTCCGCCTGCGTCGGCGAGCTTGTCGGCATAGGAGGACAGCACCTCGATCAAGGTCGCGCCAACCTCGGTATGCCCTCGCAAGCGCAGGATGACAACCGGGTGATGGGCGTTGTCAGGGCGGGGCAGCCGTCGCTCCAATGTCCGGGCGCCCGCGAAAAAGAGGCTTCCGTAGACATCGAGCACGACGATCTGGTCTGACGGCAACGTGCTCGGCGGCTCCTGCTCCTCGATGCGACCGTCCGCTCGCCGGACGAGCCCGACGATCGAAATGTCGCTCGACGACTTGATCACGTAAAGCAACGCCGAGAGCACCATGCCGAGGCCGACCGCAATCTGGATTGACGTGAGGAGCATGGCAAGGAACGTTGTCACGCTTGCGAGCCGCGCCGGCCAGCCGGTCCGCCACACGGCCCGAACGTCAGCGGGATGAATGCTGTGGACCCCCGCCACGATCAGCAGGCCGCCAAGCGCGGGCATCGAGATGTTGGATATCGCACCGGCGAAGAAGATGACGATGAGTGCCACCCAGATCCCCGACAGAACTGTCGCCCACCGGGAGCGGGCCCCTGCGATAACGCTGAGCGCGGTCGAGCTGACCGAGCCGCCAACGGGCAGGCCGCGAAAGAGGCCGGACACTGCGTTCGCGGCGCCCTGTGCCATGAAGTCACGAGAGGAGCTGCTGCGCGTTCCGTCCGGGTTGGGCGCGCTTTGGCTCACACCAGCACCCTGGACAAGAATGATTGCCGCCAAGGCCATCGCGCCGGTCGAAACAGACAGGGCGCGATCCAGCGGCATGTCGAAGAACGCAGGCACGGAAGGCGACGGTAGGCCTCGCGGAATCTCCCCAACGTCCTTGA
>DASQCG010000224.1:0-6603 GCA_035634825.1 Thermomicrobiales bacterium
ATCAGGGCGATCGTTGTCTTCTTTCGCTCAAGAATCGGCTCGATCTGGTCGTCATTCTCGGTGACGGTCAGTCCGATGCTGGCGAAGATCCGGAGGTCGGCCGGATCGTGGTTAACCGACCGCACGGCCTCCAGGAACGTCTCGATCCCGCGCTCCAGGAACGGGAGTGAGCCGAGCAGGTTGAAGCGAATCCCGTCGGCGATCTCGCCCGCCAGCGCTTGCATCTTGGGGCCGGTCGCGGCGATGTAGATCGGCGGGTTTCCGACTGGCGAGAACTCCCGCTTCCAGCCCCGGACCGTGATCTCACCCTCGCCGGTCGCCCGCTGCTCCGGGCTCCACCACTGCCGCAGGAGGTCGACCGTCTCCCGCACGCGACGGAGCGGCGAGCCGATCTCCATCCCGAACGCGGTCCGGTACCAGTCCGGCTCGCCCCGGCCCAGCCCGAGGAATGCGCGACCATCCGACGCATGGTCGAGCGTTGCGACCGAGGCCGAGATCAGATTCGGGTGTCGGTAATACGGGTTGGTGACGCCGGTGCCGAGGTTGATCCGCTCGGTCGAACGGGCCAGCACCGCCAGAGCGCTGAACGCGTCCCAGCCGTCGGGATCCTCGCTTGCCCAGATCGTGTCGAAACCAAGCTCGTCGGCCAATAGCGCGCGCTCTATCGAACGCTGCACGCCGCCCGGCTTGCGCCAGAGCTCCGGGCCGATATCGAGCGCAAGCCGCATCGTCTAACGCTGGGCCCGGTAATAGAAGACGATTCCGCCCGGTCGCTCGTCGCCGGTCCGACCGGCTACGCCCTCAGTGCCGTCATGCATGACGTACTTTGCCCCGCGTTCGATGTCGTCGGCGACGTCCTCGGGCAGCACGGTCGCGTACAGCTCATGCTTTGGGCAGTACCAAACACCCGGGTATTCCTCGAGGGGCTTCATGCGGTGCTTGTCACGCGGATGCGTCCGCCCGATCTCACAGAGCGGATTCGGAATCGAAGGTGCTTCGCTCATACGGCGTTGGGTGTCCTCCCGGAACCAAAATCAGGTCATACTTCCGAAAAGTATGCCGCATTCACCGGGGGACACTACGTGACCGCGCACATCGAATCTGATGCCGACGCTCGCGAAAACCGGACGGGCGCGCGCCCATGACCATGCCAGTTCCCCCCTCGGCCCGCGCCCTGATCGATGCCGCACCGCTCGCCCACTTCGTCACCGTCAACCCCGATGGCTCGCCGCAGGTCTCCTGTGTCTGGATCGGGATCGAGGGCGACCGCGTCTTCTTTGCGTCGTTGATGGAGCATCAGAAGCTGCGCAACATTCGGCGCGACGACCGGGTCGTGATCAGCATCGAGTCGCCGACCGAGGCGGCCTGGGGTGTCCAAGAGTACCTCGTGCTCTACGGTCGCGCAGAGGTCAGCCCCGGAGGCGGCGCCGAGGCATTGCAGCGCCTTGCCCACAGGTACATGGGTCCGGACGCGGTCTTCCCGGACATGGCCGATCCGCCGCCCGGGTTCGTCGTCTGGATCGTGGTCGATCGCATCCGCGGCGTCGGCCCGTGGATGGAAGGGAACTGACTGCGCCTCATGACACGATTTCCCTTTGATATTGCCGCGGTTCGCGTCGATTCCTGCGACGTCCTGGCCCCGGATGGTTGCGAGATCCGGGAGCTCTCTCGCGTGTCGAGCGCGAGCATGGCCCATGGCACGCTGCCACCGGGCAGGACCTCGCTGGCGATCCGGCACCGCACGATCGAGGAGATTTGGTACGCACTCGGCGGGTCAGCCGAAATCTGGCGACGCCTCGGCGACCAGGAATCCGTCGATCTGCTTTCTGGCGGCCAGTCGCTCACGATCCCGGGCGGCTGCGATTTCCAGTTCCGCACGGTCGGGGCCGAGCCGTTTACGTTCATCATGTGCACAATGCCGCCCTGGCCGGGTGACGATGAAGCGATCCTGGTCAAGGGCACATGGGAGGTCCACGATGACGCTCTATGAGCGATGGGCCAAAGTCCTGGTCGAGTATTCGACCGGAGTCCGCCCGGGGGATGAGGTATTCATCCAGGGAGGGGTCGCGGCCGAGGCGTTGCTGCGCGCGATCTATCGCGAGGTAATTCGGGCCGGCGGCAAACCGACCCTGCTGCCCGAGTTCAACGACTGGCTCGGCGACCTGCTCGAGCTGGCCGACGACGACCAGATTGCCTATATCTCGCCGGTCGACTCCTTCGCCCGGCAGGGAGCCGATGTCCTCATCCGGGTCAGTGCCGAGACCAATGGCCGACTGCCCTCGAATGTCTCGGCCGAACGCGCGGCCCGGTTTCGCGCTTCCCGCCGGGCGCTCGGCCAGGCGATGGTCGAGCGCGCCGCAAGCGGTGACCTCCGCTGGTCGCTGACCATGTTCCCGACCGACGCCTACGCCCAGGATGCCGACATGGCGACGCGCGAGTTCGCCGCGATGCTGACCCGCATGTGCTTCCTCGACAAGGCCGACCCGGTCGCCGAATGGAAACGGCTCCACGATCGCCAGCAGCAATTGATCGACTGGCTGACGCCGCGCCGGGAAATCCATATAACTGGCCCCGATACCGATCTCCGGATGGCGATCGAGGGCCGCACCTGGAACAACTCCGACGGCAAGCGCAACTTCCCCTCGGGCGAGATCTTCACCGGGCCGGTCGAGGATTCCGTCGAGGGCCACGTCCGCTTCACCTTCCCGGTCGTCACCGGCGGCCGCGAGGTCTCCGATGTCCGGATCCGATTCGCCGGCGGTAAGGTCGTCGAGGCATCGGCCGGCAAGAATGAGGATGTCCTGATTGCCGCGCTCGACACGGACGAGGGCGCCCGCTACCTCGGCGAGATTGCCTTCGGCACCAACTTCGGCCTCGACCGCTTCACGAAGAAGATCCTGCTCGACGAGAAGATCGGCGGGACGGTCCACATGGCCCTCGGCAACGGATATCCCGATACCGGATCGCGCAACAAGTCCGCGATCCACTGGGACCTGATCTGCGATATCCGGCAAGGTGGCCGCGTCACCGTCGATGACGAGGATTTCCTCGTCGACGGCCGCTACCTGCTCTGGGAGGACCAGCCGTGACCGAAAAGAAGCGGATCTACCTCGCTTCACCACTCGGCTTCGCGGCCTCGACCCGCGGCTTCATGACCGAGACGATCGCGCGCCTTTCTGAGGTCGTGACCGTTGTCAACCCGTGGGATGACACATCGTTCGCGGCCGAAATCGAACGCACCCACGCCCTGACCGACATTACCGAGCGGCGGAAGGCCTTCCACCGCATCAACCTCGGCATCGGGGCCAAGAACGAGCGGATGATCCGGTCGGTCGACATGCTGGTTGCGGTCCTCGACGGCGTCGACGTCGACTCCGGCACCGCCGGCGAGATGGGCTTCGCCTACGGCCTCGGCAAACCGGTCTATGGACTCCGGACGGACTTCCGGGTCACCGGTGACAACGAAGCCGCCGGCATCAACCTCCAGCTCCGCTACTTCATCGAGCAAAGCGGCGGCTCCTATCACACCACCGTCGAAGACCTGATCGAAACCCTGCGAAAGGCGTAACCCATGGATCGGCTCAAGATCGGCGTCATCGGCTGCGGGGCCATCGGGCAGATCCAGTATTTGCCGTTGCTGCGGGACCTTCGGGAGCACTATGAGATTGCCGGAATCAGCGATCTCTCCGTCGAGCTGATGACGAGCCTCGGGCATGACTACGGGATACCGGCCGAGCGGCAGTTCACCGACTACAACGACCTGATCACCTCCGATGTCGCTTGTGTTGTCGTCTGCAACACCACGTCGTACCACGCCGGACCGGCGATCGCGGCGGCCAGCGCCGGCAAGCACGTCCTGATCGAGAAACCGATGTGCACAACCGTTGCCGAGGCCGAAGCGATCGCCGGAGCGGCCGAGGCGTCCGGCATCGTCGCAATGGTCGGTTACATGAAACAGCACGACCCGGGCTACCGGTACGCGAAGGGACTCGTCGACCGGATGGCGGACATCCGGTTCGTGCAGGTCACGCAGCTCCATCCCGACAACGCGCTTCACCTCAGGCGATTTCATCTCTACAAGCCGACCGACCTCGACGCGTCGCTCCACTCCGAGATGGCGGCCGAAGAAGCCCGCCTGACCGCCGAAGCATTGGGTCTCCGGCCCGGACATGTCCCGGCCGATGCCGCCAAGGCGTTCTTCTGGGTCCTGAATAGCCTCATCCATGACATCGGCAACCTCAGCGGCCTGTTCGGCCCGCCGGAGCGTGTGGTCTCCGCCGAATTCTGGGAATCCGGCAATTGCATCACGACCACGCTGGAATACGGCGCCGGTTTCCGCGCCATAGCAAGCTGGATCGACCTGCCCGACCTCCAGACATATGTCGAAACCATCGGCGTCTACGGCTCGCGGGAGCGCGTGGTTATCGGCTTCCCGACCGGCTTCTCGATCGGCCTGCCGACCGATGTCGCGCATCACGGCATGGGCGAAGACGATCATCCCTATGTCAAACACCTCGCCTGGCAGGAAAATCCCTTTCGCCTCGAGCTGCTCAAGTTCCACGAGTGCATCACCCAGGGAACGGAACCGATTACGCCGGTCCGCGCCGCCGTTGCCGATATCCGCCTCGCCGGCGAGATCGTGCGCGCGGCCATGAACGCCTAGGAATCCGCCATGCCGATCGATGTCTTCGACTTCCGCACCGACACCCGCAATGTCTTCATCTCGCCGAAGCTGCGCGGCCGTTTTCTGCGCCATGAGCCGGGCGAGCGCGGTCCATTCCACAGCCACGACCTCGGCGACGAGCTCTTCCTGATCCTCCAGGGCCAGTGCGAGTTCGCGATCGATGACGATCGTGCCGTGCTCGGGCCCGGCCAGCTTTGCGTCGCCCGCTCTGGCCAGAAGCACGAGATCCAGGTCATCGGGGAGGAGCCGATGATCATGTTTCTGGTCGTCGCGCCGCACATCGAGCCGACCCATACCTTCTGGGACGACGCCGGCGCCCGCCTGCCGAACCAATACAACCTGACGACCGCCGCCGAGTACGACGAGACTGACCACTCCGAGCCGGTCCTCGATCTCGCCCAGGCCGTCTCGACCGCGCTCAGCCAGCTCGCCTCCGACACCGCCCTCGCGGCCAAGCAGTTCGCGAACCGGGTCGATGCGCTCGGCGCCGGCGGCATGATCGCCAAGTCCGCGCTCGACGAATCATGGCCGACCCTCCGGACCATGCACGAGCAGCTCTTCATCATGCAGGAAGCCTGGAACGCCCTCGCCCAGCGGGTCTCCGAAGAATCCAGCAATCTCAAAGGCTGACTTCGTCATTCGATCTCGACCCCCAGCCAGGGCATGCGGTTGCCGAGGGCGAGGAAGTAGAGGTAACCCCGCAGCTCGCCGAAGCGGGTCGCGATCTCGTCGGCCTCGCGCGGCGTGAGCTTCTCCGGCAGTCCGAGCAGGGCAGTCAGGCTGCGGGCCGCGCCCGAATCGCCGGCCGGGAATACGTCCATCCGGCGCAGACCACGCAGCAGGATCAACCCCGCGCTCCACGGCCCGATGCCCGGCAGCTCCCGCAGCGCGACCATCGCCTCGGCCGTCGACAACCCCGCGTACCGATCCCGGTCCAGCTCACCGGCGAGCGCCCGCTCGGCCAACCGGCACAGGGCGGTCGCCTTGGCCCGGCTCAACCCGACCCCGACCAGGTCCGCCTCCGGCGCATCGATGATCACGTTGGGCGGCGGGAAATCGAACCAGTCTTCGCCTTCGATCCGTAGGCTCGGCCCAACCCGCTCGACCAACCGGCCCAGGATCGCCGTCCCGGCATCGAGGCTGAGCTGCTGATACGGCAGCACCCCGACGCAGGTCGTGACCAGGTCCGGAAAGGCGGGAGGGCGGAACCCGCGCAAGCGATCGAGCACCGGCCCCAACCGGGGCTCCCGCTCGACCAGATCGGCCTCCGGAATCGGCGCCGCATCCAGCCCGAGCATCCACCGGATCATCGCCACGATCCCGCCCATCGCCTGAGCATCGACCGGGCCGCCCAGCACCGCCAGCCGCAGGTCCGGCGCCTCGACCGAACGCTCATTCCAAACCTGGACCAGCCGCATCCCGGTTGGAGTCCGCACCGCCCGGCAATACCGCCCATCGACCCAGCGATCCACCCGGTTCACCGGCCGCCGCTGCAACAACCGCACGGTCGCCTCAAGGTTATAAGGAGCGGAAGGGGTTTCCAGTTTCTCGTTTCCAGTTTCCAGTTCTATATCCCTAAACCTCTCGCTTCACGGGCTGAATGCGCTGTTACATCTAGAAACGAAAAACTGGAAACTGGAAACTCAACTCACCGAACGCACTTTCGTCTTCGGGTCGTTAAGCGCCTGGACTACGTCCTGTACCTTGCAGTGGGTCTTGTCGCCGTGGAAGACGTTGACCTTGCCGTAGGCCGTGGCCGTCGCGATCGCCGCCTCCTTCAGCTCGGCGCTGCGCAGGCCGATCGCGATTGGGGCCAGGTTCATCATCTCCCGCGCCCAGTTTGGGCTGTCGTGGATCTCCCGGCCGATCTGGGCCAGGTAGCCGCCCAGCTCCCCCTCGCTGATCGGGTTCGCGCGATC
>DASQCG010000225.1:0-2382 GCA_035634825.1 Thermomicrobiales bacterium
GACGAGTTCCACCACATCATGGACACGTCGCCCATGTCAGAGGAATCGCCGAGTCCGGCGGAGTAATAAATCGATGCGGCACCGGGGCGGAGCAATCCGTTCCGGTGCCGCATTCCTATGTAGAGACGCATAGCAATGCGACCTGGGCCCACGAGGCACGGAAATTCACGAGGACATCGACGTAGCGTGGCCTGCCCTTGGGCCGCTTCGGTGTCGGGTGAGGGGGTGGA
Source organism: Thermomicrobiales bacterium (assembly GCA_035634825.1). Taxonomy (GTDB): domain Bacteria; phylum Chloroflexota; class Chloroflexia; order Thermomicrobiales; family UBA6265; genus DASQCG01. The sequence continues at coordinate 231 of DASQCG010000225.1, forward strand.
GGTTGCGCGCCGGCTCTATCGACCGGGTTGGCCGTCAATCGGATGCCGGCCACGGGGGCCGGCGCTACGCCGGGACGGGGACGCGCTACGTCTCGATACGATGCATGCGAAGGCGCCTTCCGGAGGATTGGTCGCATTGCCATGCGACGCTACGGAGCGGATGCATAAGAGCGGGGCGGTCGATATGACCGCCCCGCTCCTCTTACTGGCTACTGACTACTGACTACTGGCCGCTAATCACGCCGCGATCTGCTCTTCGCGCTTGCGGATCTCGTGGGTCAGGATGTCGCTTTCGACGCCCTTGCGCTCGATCTGGCGCTTGATCCAGTCGAGGGCCTGGGGCGACTCTGCCGCCTGGACCAGGGCGACCCAGCGGCCGACGTGGTCGTTGGCGTCGTCGACCAGCTTGCGGAATGCGGTTGCGTCGCGGCTGGCCATCGCCTCGCGGACGTCGGCGCCGAACTGCTTGTCGTTGGCGGGCTTGAGCTCGCTCTGGCGCGGCTGCGAGCGCTGCTCGGCGGCGGGCCGGGCCATGGCGCGGACCTGCCCGCCGTTGCGCTGCGGCTTCTGGACCCGCTTGGCCTCGCCGGTCTCGATGTAGAGCTGGTGGAGGCCGACGCCGAAGGCCATCGCGGCCCGCTTCACGGCATCGGACTCAGCGCTCTTGTAGGCCGCATCCTCGCCGGCGCCCTCGTCGAGCGGGTGCGCGCCGATGCCGGCCCGGCTGCCGAGACCCGGGATGGTCAGCGTGCCGATCACGATCATCGAGAGCGGACGCTTGGGCTCGCCGGTGTAGCGATCGTTGGCGCGGCGGGTGACCCCGTCGTCCCGGAAGAGGATCTGGTCGATCGACCAGTCGAACTGGTTTTCGGTGGCCGAGATCAGCCGGTCGCGGATGATCTCATGGGGGATGTAGAGGAGACCGTTCTTCTCCTCGATCACCTCGGCCGGAAACGGCTCGAGCAGCTTGGCGGTGATATCGGACGCTTTGCTGACGGTCATGGCAATTCACCTCACGCGGGTGATCCGGCGGGCCAGGAGCGCCGCCAGGGCAAATGAGAGATGCCGGGTAAGCGAGCGTCGTTGCGGCGATACCCGGCGTCGCGAACAGGAGTGCCGGCTCCCTGAACGCATGTTCTATTTTACTTTACGAAGGCGTTGACCGCAAGGCAAGTAGGGCGAGTTAAGGGTTAAGGGTTAAGAGTTGAGGGAACAGGAAAAGTGGTGAGATCCGGGCTGGATGTGTAGGCGAGCGGATACGGAGAAGAACGGGCGAGCGGTAGGATGGGAGGGTGGCTCTTGGGCAGAATTGCGCGGTTGCCGGGGCGTTTCGTTGCATTGTCGATAAAGAAATATACAATTAGTTTTGGCCCCGGCGCAGTTGGGCGGTTTCGCCCGCCTGGTGTCTCCGGGGCCGTTCCTTTAATTGCTACTCCGTGGAGGATCCAGTCCATGTCCAGCTCCGATCGATCTCCCCTCGCCTCGCTCCTTGCGGATCTCTCCGCCGGCAGGATCAACCGGCGCTCGTTCGTCGCCGGCGCGGGCTCGCTCGGGCTCTCGGCCGCTTTGGCCGGCGCCGTGGCCGAGGCGACGCTCGGCACTGCTTCGGCCGCACCGGGCGCCGCCTCGGCGATCCGCTCGGTCTCGCTCCAGGACGGCGGCAAGACGCTCGTGCTGGCGATCACGCAGACCACGGTCCAGCTCGACCCATCGATCGCCGGGTCGAATGGGTACGGCGACATCATCCCGATCAACGAAAACCTCTTCGAGGGGCTGACCCGCTACAAGAACGGGTCGGCCGAGATCGAGCCGGCCCTGGCCGAGAGCTGGGCGGTCTCCGCGGACGGCCTCTCATATGTCTTCAAGCTCCGGTCCGGCGTCACCTTCCACGACGGCACGCCCTTCGACGCCAAGGCGGTCGTGACCAACTTCAACCGCCAGCTCGACGAGAACGACCCGCTGCACGATCCGGGCATGGTCTATGCCGGCGTGATCCTGCAGGACGTGACCAAGATCGAGGCGACCGGCGATCTCGAGGTGACGCTGACGCTTGGCCGGCCGATCAAGCTCGTCCCGGCCAACCTGGCCGTCTTCGCGGCCGGCATCGTCAGCCCGACCGCGCTCGAGACCTACAAGGAGGATTTCAGCAACC
>DASQCG010000226.1:0-1570 GCA_035634825.1 Thermomicrobiales bacterium
TGGCTGCGCATCGCGCTTACGACCGGGCTCGTCCTCGTGTGGTCGGTACCGGTCATCGTTGCTGTGGACATCTGGCGCTGGATGGTCGACTACGAGTTCGGCGTCGCGAACTGGTCACTGCAGCACCTTCACGTCGGGAACTTCGTCCGGCACGATTGGTTCGCGAATCCGTGGACCGGCTTCGGCGTGATTACGGCGCTGATCGTCTGGGGCGCGATCCCGTTCATCACCATCACGATCTACGCAGCGCTCGCCCAGGTGCCTCAGGAGCTGCTCGAGGCAGCCGCGATCGACGGTGCGCGTCCCTGGCGGATCTTTCGCGAGGTGACGATGCCGCTGCTGATGCCGATCTTCGTGATCCTCACGAGCCTGTCGATCATCTGGGACTTCCAGGTCTTCCAGCAGATCTGGGTGATGCTCGACGGCCGGCCGACGAGCGACTACTACACGATGGCGATCTACGCCTTCCACCAGTCCTTCCAGATCAGCGAGTACGGGCTCGGCGCTGCGATCGCGGTAGTGATGGTGCTCTTCATGTTCGGCGCGACGCTCGTGTACCTCCGGCAGATGCTGCGAGCGGGGGAGATTCGGTGACCTCCGGCACCCAGATCGCACCCACCCCGATCCTGCCGGTTGCGCCGCGCATCAGCGGGCGCCGTCGCCTCCACAAGCTGGGCTGGAATGTGCTCGGCGTGATCGTGCTCGTCGTGATGGTCTTTCCCGTCTACTGGATGGTCGCGACCGCGTTTAAGCCGGGACAGAAGATCCTCAGCTACACGCCGCAGTGGATTCCGACGAGTCCGACGCTGTCGAATTTCCGGGATGCCATCAACCAGCCGTTCTTCTGGGATGCGGTGAAGAACAGCGTGATCGTCGTCACCGTTGTGGTTGCGCTGTCGGTCACGCTCGCGTTCCTCGCGGCGCTCGCGCTGGCGAAGTTCCGTTTCTACGGGCGGAAAGGGTTCATCGTCCTGATCCTCGGCGTGCAAATGGTGCCGCTCGCCGCTCTGATCATCCCGCTCTACATCCTCATGTCGCGCCTGCACCAGGTTGACAAGTTGACAGGCGTGATCGCGATGTATCTGACATTCGTCCTGCCGTTCACGGTCTGGACGATGCGCGGCTTCCTGCTCGGCATTCCCAAGGATCTCGAGGAGGCCGCGATGGTGGACGGCGCGACCCGCTTCGGCGCATTCGTGCGGATTCTCCTGCCCCTCGTCGGCCCCGGTCTCGTCGCAACGTCGATCTTCGCCTTCATCCAGGCCTGGAACGAGTTCATCATTGCCTATGTGTTCCTCCACACACCGCAGAAGCAGACCCTGATGGTCTGGCTCGCCTCGTTCACGACGCTGCGCGGAACGGACTGGGGCCCGCTGATGGCGGGTGCGACGCTCTGCGCCATCCCTGTGGTCGTGTTCTTCCTGCTCGTGCAACGGCGGATCGCATTCGGGCTCACTTCCGGGGCGGTGCGCGGGTAATGGCCCAGATCGAGCTCGTCCACCTTTCCAAGGTCTACAGCGGCGACGTGATCGCGGTCCGTGACCTCAACCTCGAGGTCGCAGAGGGCGAG
>DASQCG010000227.1:0-4418 GCA_035634825.1 Thermomicrobiales bacterium
CCGCCTGCTGACCCAGATCGAGCAGCGGCTGACCGAGGGCAACATGATCCTGATGGTTGAGGCGGGCAACACCGGTGCCCAGCAGATGTACCGGGAATGCGGCTACCTGCCCGTTGGCGAAAGCCGCGACTACTACGGCCGCGGCCTCAACGGCATCTGGATGCAAAAAACCCGCCCACCCCGCACCTGACCGCCCGCCAACAAGAAATGTGGGTTTGCATCCTTTTACCGGATTCCCGGTTCCGCCCGGAGCTAAGGGCCCGGGCTGAACCACGATATGGCGCTTCGGGACTCCTTTCTGATCTGAAGTCGGCTTCAGCCGCCTTAATCCGACTCAGCCCCGGCCTTCAGTCCGGGGCGATGCCGAGCGAGCATTACCAGGTTCCAACCACCCCTCTGGCAACACCTTCATCGCCCTAAGGGCGATCGCCAGGCATAGGGGCATCGGAGCCACATTGAAGGTGACGCCGTCTACAGAGCGATCAGCACCAGCGCGATGACCGCCGCGACGAGCAATGCGCCATTCAGCACCAGCATCGTCTGCAAGCGCTGCTGGGTGTGCGCCGGCACGTGCGAGCGGACCGACCAGGCCAGCCCGATCGTCGCCGCCAGCGCTCCGGCCAGCACGAACAGGCCCGGGCCCGGCCCATAGAGCAAGGCGATCGGCGGCGCGGCCAGAAAGGCGACCGCAAGGATGATCGTCAGCAGGCGCTCCGGGGTCATTTCGGGCAGAATCCGATCCATCGGCGACTCATCCGGGTAGGATACCGAAGCGCCGGCACGAGACGCGGCGCGATTGCCGACTTCAGGGGAAACCACCATGACGCAACCGGTCGAATGGAACGCCGAGCACTACCATGTCGTCTCCCGCCCACACGAGGTGTGGGGAGCGCGCGTGCTCGATCGCGTCCCGCGCGATGGCGTCCGCGTGGCGATCGACGCCGGCTGCGGTACCGGCAAGATCACCCGGGAACTGCTCGATCGCCTTCCGGATGCGACCGTCTACGCGCTCGATGTCTCGCCGTCGATGCTCGCCGTCGCCGACCGGGAACTGGCGCCGCTCTACGGCGATCGGGTCCGATTCCGGCAAGCGGACCTCTCCTCGGTCACTCCCGCCGAGATCGGCGCGACGGCCGACCTGATCTTCAGCACCGCGACTTTCCACTGGGTCAAGGACCACGATCAGCTCTTCCGCCGGCTCTTTGGCCTGCTCAATCCGGGCGGTCTGCTGATCGCGCAATGCGGAGGTGGGCCGAATATCGCCACGCTCTGCCGGCGCATGGCCGAATTGATGGACTCGCCGCAATTCGCCCCGTACTACCGCGACTGGACCGATCCGTGGTACTTCGCCTCGGCCGAGGAAACCGCCGACCGGCTACAAGCGTCCTGCTTCACCGATGTCTGGACCGATGTCGAGCCACACCCGGCGCCCATGTCCAATGCCGACGAATACCGCGCCTTCATCACCACGGTCGTCATCCGCGATCAGCTGGCCCGCCTGCCGGATCAGGAGCTGAAGGACGCCTTCGTCGACGAGCTCACACACCAAGCCGCCACGGATACCCCACCCTTCGAGCTCGACTACTGGCGCCTCAACATGACCGCCCACCGCGCGGAATAACCCAACGCCGTAGCCCCGACACCCCGTGGCCGGTCTGGACCCGGCGACGACTCGATCATTGTGGGAACGACAGCCGGGGGGATCAGCAATGCGGCCCACGGGGGGACCGCGCTACGCCGGTGTCGACGTCCGCGACGTGTTCTGCCCGGCAATTACAGGGTGCGGCGGAGGGCTGGGCGGTCGACGCCGAGGAGGGCGGCCGGACGCAGGAGCGTCGTCTGCGTGTGTCGCTCTCGGGTGTGGCCGGGTTCGACGATCGCGTCGATCCGCAGCCGGTCGCCCGCATCCGCGAAGATGATCACCCGCTGTGTCGGCAGATCGTCCGGCAGGCTGACGACGGCGATGCCGCTGATCCGCCCATCGGCCAGGGTTCGCACATCCCGCAGATCGATAAACGTCTGGTGCTCGTCGACGACCTGATCGTCGGCGATCCGCTCGAGTTGGGCGAGCATATCATCCGCCACCGGCCCGAGCCGGCGGAAATAGCCGTCCGTGAAATGCGCGAAGGCCAGCAGTGGCAGCCCGGCGTTGAATGCGCCGACGACATCCCGCACGATCCGCGTCGCCCTGGCCACCGTCTGGGTTCCGGCCGGGATCGCCGCACGAATCTGCTCGATGGCGGGCACGCCGGCGGATGGGCCGGCGTGGTGGTCCGTCCCGATTAGCGTCCGCAGCTCGGCGATCTTGCGTGGCGCGATTGTGACCTCGTGCAGCGTCGTTTCCTCGCCCGCATGGTCCGCGAGCCGTGTTGAGACGATGCCGCGCTCCTGGAGCCCCACAATCGCTCTCAGGACCGCTCGCTCGTCGTCGGCCAGCTCCGCGATCAGATCCTGGATCGTGAGCGGACCAAGGCCGAGCACCCGGGCGACCCGCTGCTCGTGCTCCGGCAGCTGACCGCCGATCGGGACACGCTCCCGCTCGAGGACGAAGAGCGCATCCTCGGCCGGCATCATCCGGCGCAGTGCCTCGATCTCGTCGGCCCGGCGCGAAGCCTCGAGCACGATACCCTCGGCATTCAGCGCCACCAGCCCGGGCCGCGTCTTGCCGGCCTCCACCCCTGTGAAATAGAAGGTGCCGGAGAGCGCGCCGAACACGCGGGAAAGCGCATCCGTCGCCTGCTCTTCGGCCGCGCGGGCAAGATCGGCCTGCGTCACATATCCGCTGCCGGTCAGGATCTGGCCAAGCGGCCGGTTCCCCTGCTGGCTGACCTGCTGCCTGACCGCATCGTTCAGCTCCTCTTCCTTAAGGGCGCCCATCCGGACCAGGACCCGGCCAATTCGCAGGCTGTGATGCGACGAGGAGACCTGGGTCACCTTGCCGCCATTCAGGATGACCTGCACTTCCTCGCCCTGCGAGTTGATATGCAGCCGGCCGGTGTGGCCACGGCGCGCCAGAACCGAGAGCAGTTCCGCGACGCCGACATCCGATGTTTCACCCATAAACGCCATGCAAACAGACACCTCGTCACTGAATATTGATTACAGTAGCCGTGGCAACGGGTTCCGCTCTCCATAACATGAATGGCCATCGGTCCCCCGCGCCATGCCCCGGCGGTCCTATCCGGTAGATTTGGGCACATTTGTGCGCGAGGGCTTGTCGCGCGATTGGCGTTGACAGGTTGTCCCGGCGGGGTAGACTTTGGTTCTCAACGGTGCGCTGATGTCGGCCTCGCATTCCGCGGCTGCGCCCACTGTGCCCGACACACCTTGGGGGAGAAAGAATGACCGTGCGTTCCGACGCTGAGCACGACGATCGGCCGACCCGCCTCGCGGACATGAACAGTTCCGAGCCATCGGGCGACGGTAAGTGGCTTTCCATCCATGAAGCCTGTCGACTGCTCGGCGTGGATCAGTCCACGCTGCGGCGGTGGAGCGACTCGGGCAAGGTGCCGGTCTTCCGGACGCCGGGCGGGCATCGCCGCTATGCCGAGTCCGAGCTGCTGGCCCTGGTCGGCAACGGTTCGCGCCGGTTCGAGCGCCAGCGGGTGATGACCCGGCAACTGGCCGATCAATCCCGCGCCGGCTTCGTCGACGAGTTCTGGCGCACGGCCCGGACGCGTCGTTGGTATCGCGCCTACTCCCCGGGTCAGCTTGATGACCTGCGCCGCCTCGGTCGTCGCCTGATCGATCTCGCCGTCCGCTATGCATCGACCGCGGCCGGACCTGAGCGGCAGTCGCTGATCGACGAGGGCCGCTCGATCGGTCACCAGTACGCCCGCGTCGGGGCGATGGCCGGCCTGAGCGGAGCCGAGGCGGTCGAAGCGTTCCTCTATTTCCGGGCGCCGGTCGTTAACTCCCTGACAACGCTGACCGAAGGGGCGCGGATGGGCGCGCCGGCCATGCTGCGGGTCTCGGCCGAGGTCAACAGCTTCCTCGATCAGGTCCTGCTGGCGATGGTCCACGAGCACGAGGAGCAGAGCCGCCTCACGGCAGGCGCCAGCCTCCAGCCGACCCTCGACGGCCAAATCCTGGACGATCTGTAGGCAGGGAACAGGGGCAGGGGCCGGTCGTGGTCTCTGGTCTTTCGTTTTCCGTGTTCGGTTTTCTGTCTTCCGTGCTGACCCCTGATCCCTGTCCCCTGTTCCCTTAACCAGCCTTCGCGCCTCACAAATACGTATCTCCCCAACCGCGATCTACGTACATCCTCCCCATGCGTCCCGGCTCTGCGCTCGGCATGATCGACGTCAATCGCGTCGACAACCTGACTGACGAGTCTGCCGAGGGTGCGGAGGAGTGTGCGTTATGAGACGACTGATCGTTGCCTTCATTCTGTTCGGGAGCCTGCTGGCCCTGGGACC
>DASQCG010000228.1:0-3424 GCA_035634825.1 Thermomicrobiales bacterium
GGCCGCCGAGATCCTCGCCGGTTCCCCGACTTCAGTGCGTATCTCGCTGGAGATCATGCGCGAAACCGAAGGCATTGCCGACACGATCGAGGCCGTCAACCGCGACACCGACACCATCGACAACCTACTGGTCACCGAGGACGCGCAGGAGGGACCGGCCGCGTTCGCACAGAAGCGCCCCCCCAACTGGCGCAACCGCTAGCGAAAGCGTCTACCAAAGGCCAATCAACCGGTCGGATCCACGGGAATGGCAAGGCGCGTTTCAATTCGCATGATGCGCCGGCATCCGGAGGGCCGCTATCCGCCGGTCGAAGCGTTGTGGGGCCAGCCAGGTATTTGGCGCTCGCGGCGGCGGACCAACAGCCGCCCAGGCACGTCGGCGAGGTACAACAGGAGGAATAGCAGCTCAGCGCGGCCAGGGCGGATCACCCACGCCAGCGCTGCGATTGCCACGATCAGCGTCGCCGTGGTGATGCGGCGGGCACGAGTCATCAGCAGCTGGCGCTCGTCAGACACCGGTTCGGCGATGCCGGCATGCTCGGCTGTCCGCGCCAGCCAGGCCAGGGTCAAACTGATCAGCAGCAGGTTGGCCGAAAACAGGGTGACCGCCAGCGGATTGTCAGAGGTCCGGCCCAGCAGAATCGTGGTGAACGGCAGCAGGCTAATGCCGAACAGAAACCAGAAGTTCCGCATGGCAAGGGTGTCCTCGTGCCGGCTGATACGCCGAAACACCCGATGGTGCAGAAGCCAATACTGCGCGATCACCCAGAAAGCGATGAAGAATGCGACGAATCGCGATGACTGCTGGTTGAGCGTATCCCAGAGCTCGCGGGCTGAGCTGCCGTGAACTTCTATGGAGGTCAGGTCGAGCACCAACAACGTCAGTGCGATGGCGATGACACCATCGGTGAGCGTGACCACGCGATCGGGCGATGACTCGACCAGCGCGGGTGGGGCGTCGATGTCTGCGGCATCGATCCGGTCAGCGCGCGCAACATCCCCGCGCTCGCGCGGATCACTGCGCCGCGCACCAACCTTGCGTGGCCAACTCCATCGCACTCCGCCAGTATTTCAGGGCTGCCGGCGAATAGACGGTCATCGCGCTTCATCGGTCATGTCCCCAAAGTGGATTGAACATGCGACGATTGCTGACATGCCGGCGCTTACGCCGAAGGGAGTACTCGGGATCGTCCTGCACCCGCATAGCGACCCGACGGCCGTCGTTGGGACGCTCACCGCCTGGGCGCAGTCACACGGCAAGCGGGTGATCGTCGACGCCCGGGATGCGGCGCGATTGCCCGACGACGTTGCCGTAGAGCCGGTGAGCGCAACTGAGCTGGCCGATCAGGCCGACGCCCTGATCAGTCTCGGCGGTGACGGCACGATGCTCGGCGCGCTGCGACTCGTCGCGCAACGGCCCGTCCCCGTCCTCGGGGTGAACCTCGGAAACCTCGGCTTCTTGGTCGAGGTCGAACCGAACGAGCTTGACGCCGCGCTCGATCGGCTCGAGCGGGGGGACTACAGCATCGAGGAACACAGTGGGGCGGTGCTGACAGATGGACGCAACGAGTCGGTCGCGTTCAACGACATCGCGCTCGCTAGTGTGCCCGGCGAGGGATCCGTACAGGCTTTGCTAAGCGTCAACGGGCGGGCAAGCGGGCGATACCGGTGCGACGCGCTGGTCATCGCCACGCCGATAGGTTCGACCGCCTATTCGTACGCCGCCGGTGGGCCGCTCGTGTCACCGATGCTCGACGCCATGATCATCAGCCCGGTCGCACCGATATCTGGTATCTCTCGACCGGCAGTAGTCTCGGCCGCCGAGCGGATCGGGCTGGCGCTGATGGAAAGCAGCGGCCAACCGGCCCTTCAAGTGGACGGCACGATCGCACGACGGATGCAGCCCGGCGAGACACTCGAAGTTCGCCTCAGACGCCGGGCGGGCCTCCTGGTGCGGCTGGACCCCACCCGCTACCAGCGCCGCAGCGGGATCAAGCTCAGCCTACTCGACCTACCCTTCCTCCCCGACGAGATGCGCGACCTGCTCCCAGCCCGGTCGTCGTCCTTGACCGCTCCGGCATCTGATAACTGACGCTAGCCGCGCAGGGCTGGACGCTTCTCAGCTGTCACCGCGCATCAAAGCACTTACGCTCATATGAGCGGAAGCGCGCACGATTTCACAGCAACCTCTTGACAAGATCGCCAGTCGGCGGGATGTTGATCTGGGTCACATCTGAGGATGAGCCCGCTCAGTTGAGCGGAAACGCTGCCGAGGAGATCTGATGATTCGTGGCGCGCCTAAGCGGATCCTGGCAATTCTCGCGGCGCTGACCGTGGCGTTGAGCCTGACGGCGTGTGGTGGTCTTGGGTGGGCCGGCGGCAGCGGCAATTCGGTGCGGGTGTTGATGGTCAACAACCCGCAGATGGTGGATCTGCAGAAACTCGCCGGCACGTTCACGCAGCAGACCGGCATCCATGTCGACTTCACGGTGCTTCCAGAGAATGACCTGCGGAACAAGGCCAGCTTGGAGTTCGCCAGTCAGGCCGGACAGTACGACGTCGCGACCTTGTCGAATTTCGAGATTCCGTTCTATTCGAAGAACAACTGGCTCACCCCGATGGATGATTACATCGCCAAGGATCCCGGCTTTGACCAGGCCGACGTTCTCAAGGCGATCAGCCTGAGCCTGACCGGCAAGGATGGGAAGATTTTCGGCGAGCCGTTTTATGGCGAGTCCTCGTTCCTGATGTATCGCAAGGATGTGTTCGCAGCGAAGGGTTTGACCGTGCCGGATCATCCCACCTGGGATCAGGTCGCGGATCTGGCCGCCAAGGTCGACAATGCCCAGCCGGGAATGCGAGGCATCTGTCTGCGCGGCGAGCCCGGTTGGGGGCAGGTGCTCGCCCCCCTGACGACGGTAGTGAACACCTTCGGTGGGACCTGGTTCGACAAGGACTGGAACGCGCAGGTGACTGGACCAGGCTTCACCGACGGGACAAACTTCTACGTCAATCTGGTCCGCTCGCACGGCGAGATCGGGGCCGCGCAGGCCGGCTTCACCGAGTGCCTCACCGACCTGGAGACGGGCAAGGTCGCCATGTGGTACGACGCGACGTCTGCGGCCGGGTCGCTGGACGGACAGGGCTCGCCAGTGGCCGGCAAGATCGGCTATGTCCAAGCACCGGTCAAGTTGACCAAGAGCTCGGGCTGGCTATACGCGTGGTCTTGGGCGATCGAAAAGTCAAGCAAAAAGAAGGACGACGCGTGGAAGTTCGTCTCTTGGGCGTCGAGCAAGGGCTATGAGGAGCTCGTTGGCACCAAGCTCGGCTGGGCTCGGGTGCCGGCGGGCAAGCGGGCGTCCACCTATACCAATCCGGACTACCTCAAGGTGGCAAGCTCGTTCGCCGGGCCGACGCTCACCGC
>DASQCG010000229.1:0-5071 GCA_035634825.1 Thermomicrobiales bacterium
TAGGTAGCCATGACATGTCTCCTTTGCGTCACTCTATCCGCTGGCGGAGGTGACGCGTCGGCACATCTTGACAGGTGACCATATGGTCACGTAATGTGCGGGCATACCCGGACGAGCTCACCCGGTAGCAGATCGGTTTGACAGGTGACAAAATGGTCACGCACGAGCGGAGGGATAGCGATAGGCGATCGGACGCGCACCAGCTCTGATCCGCCAGGAGCGACATTGGCGCACCATGGATGAGGTGTTCAAGGCACTGGCCGACCCGAGCAGGCGGACCCTGCTCGATGCCCTCTTCCGGGAGGACGGCCAGACCATGACCGATCTGCAGGCGCACCTCGAAATGTCGCGCTTCGGTGTGATGAAGCATCTCCAGATCCTGGAGAAGTCGGGTCTGATCACCAGCACGAAAGTTGGCCGGGAACGCCGGCACTACCTGAACCCGGTTCCGATTCAGCAGGTCTACGACCGTTGGGTCAGCAAATTTGCCGGCACATGGGCCGGAGCGCTGACCCGTCTCAAGTACGAATTGGAGGACACGCCAGCAATGGCCGAGAAGACGACACACGTCTACGAGATCTTCATCCGCACCACCCCGGAACGCCTCTGGCAGGCATTGACGGATGGCGACCTGACTGCCCGGTACTACTTCAACACCCGCGTCGAGAACATCACCGCGGCCGGTCAGGACTACCGGTATATGGGTCCGGATGGCAACGTGATGCTGAGCGGCCGGGTGATCGAGGCCGATCCGCCCCGCAAGCTGGTGACGACCTTCGTCCCGAGCTGGGCGGCGAATTCGCCGGAATCCACGACCAGCTTCGAGATCACGCCGGAGGGCGAGGTCTGCAAGCTGACGCTCCGGCACGAGGGTCTGGTGGTCGGCGATGCCTTGACCGAGGGCGTCAAGGACGGCTGGGCTCGCATCCTCTCGAGTCTCAAGTCCCTGCTCGAGGCCGGCGAGCCGCTGCCGGCGATGGCGATGTAGTTTGGGCCGCCTGTCGGCGGGGAGCCCGCACCTCCCCGCCGATCTCTACGTCGGGATCATCTCCTCGATCTTGACGACCCACTGCGAGAGGGCGCTGGATCCGAGTTGCTGGCTGAGGCGGGTCATTGTGCCGGTCAGCATCAGGATGCCGAGCCCAATCAGCATCGCGCCGCTCAACAGGGTTGCCGGCGGCAGCGACATCGCCCGACCACCGATGCGGACGGTCAGCATGCGGCCACGCAACACCCCGCCGATTTCCCGGCCACTGCCGCCCTGGATCAGGCCGAGCACCAGCACCAGGATCGGCAGGCCCATGCCCAGCACGTAGATCTGCGAAAGCGCTGCACCCGAGATCAGCGAGATCGCGCCGCTCGATGACGCCGCGTCCGCCAGCAGCAATGTCAGGATCGAGCCGAGAATCGGTCCGACGCAGGCGGTCCAGCCGAGCGCGAACATCAGCCCGAACAGGTACGCGGCCCCAAAACCGGTCCCGCTCCGGCCGGTCATCTGGACACCGCTGAATCCCCGGCCGGTCAGGGTCAGCAGGCCGAACCCGATGATCAGCACCCCGCCCAGCCGGGTCATCTGCTCTTGGTACTCAATCGCCAACGAGCCGAGCGCGGTGAAGCTGGCGCCGAGGACACTCATCGTCGTCCCTACGCCGAGCAGGAAAGCCAGCGTGATCGCCCCGATCCGGCCAGGCCGCTGCTGGAACATGACCGAGAAGTAGCCGAGCACGATCGGGAGCGAGCAGGGCGAGAGGATCGAGAGCATTCCGGCCGCAAGCGCGGGCACGGCCAGCGTCAGGACGCGCCCGGCCAGGTCCGGCTCGCCCAGCGAGACGCCACTGATCCCGACCAGCACCAGGATCGCGGTCAGGGCCAGGAGGACGAACCCGATCGCCTGGCCGGTCGCGAGCCAGATGTTGGCGCGGCGACGCTCAGTAAGTGATGGGCGCGCGACGGCCATCTCACTCACCCCCGGCCGCCGCGACGGCCTCACGGATCCCGGCCGCCGTGATTGGACCCCGGGTGACGGAGGAGATCCGGCCCTCTGCATCCAGCACGACGGTTGCCGGCAGGTTGACCACTTTGTAGGCGCGGGTCACCTTGCCGGTCGAGTCCAGCAGGATCGGAAAGCGGGCGGCGGTTCGCTCGATCAGGGACGTGACGGTGTCCGCCTTCTCGCGCAGGTTGACGCCGAGGACCTGGACGCCACTCTCGTGCAGGTCGACCAGGATGTCCATTTCCTCCATGCAATTGGCGCACCAGGTGGCCAGGAAGTTGACGACCAGCGGTTGGCTGCCGGTCAGGGCCGCCAGTTCCAGCCGGGTGCTGTCGGCTGTTTGGAGTGCGAAGTTCGGCGCGGCATTACCCGGCTCGGCGCCGGTCGATCGCTTGTCCGGCCACGACACCAGACCCGAGCTGTCGGTGGTCGCATCGTCTCCTCCGCACCCGGCGAGCCCCAGCAGGAGCCCGCCGAGCAGAAGCGGGCGGGCGCGCGCGCTGATCAACGTGTGGGACGACATCTCATTCCACTTTCACCACGATCGACTCCTCCGGGTTGACGGCGCAGTTGATCGGGAAGATGCCCCGGTTCGGGAACGACTGAACCCGGGTTTCCCCCGGGCCGACAACGAATGGGCCTGCCAGGTGGGTAACGGAGTCGTGGTTGATGACCGTGATCTTCGCCGTGTCGCCGTCCCGGAAGATGATCTCGCGCGGGATATCGACGGCCGAGATCAACCCGGCCGGGACACTCGCAGAGGCCCCGGCCGGAATCTCGAACAGCAAGCCGGGATCGTTTTCGGTTGCGGTCTGCTGGAGCAGGATGATGCCGACGGCGATCAGGAGCACGGCTCCGGCGATCGCGCCGACGACCGGTAGCAGCATCCGCGAGGTTCGACGGTCGCCGGGAAGAGAGAGTTGGACGTTGACGAGATGGCTCATGGCGATCGCTCATTCCGTTGATGGCCGACGGTGGGGACGGCGCTGTCCCCACGCGATTCGGTCTACGAGCCGGCCGGCCCGACCTTAGCGGCGGCCGACCAGATCCCGATGATGACCAGATCGCCGGCAGTCACCGGCTGCTCGGGAGTCGCGCTTGCGGCGGCTTCGGCGTCGACGCTGGAGGCGTAGATTGGCACCGAGACCGTCACGTCGCCGGCTGTCGCAAAGGAGAGCGTCAGGTCGAAGCGCTCGCCGGCGACGAGGTCGTGCTTCAGTCCGTAGAGCAGGATGTGGAATTTGCCAGGCGTGATCGTGACGGTCTCGCCGGCCGGAATCGGGAGCCCGTCGTGGATCGGGACCATCGCCATCCCGCCGCCGCCGATCTTGATCTCGTCGAGCTCGACCCGCTCGGCGACATCGGTCTTCGCGCCAAGCAGCGTGTCGGCGGTGGTCCCAGTGTTGGTGATCACCATGAAGGTCGCGCCGATGCCGGCAAAGCCGCCCATTTGCGGGGCTGACGGCGACGCCTCGGCCATCATGGCCGGAGCCTGGCGGGACCAGATGCCGGTGATGGTCACGTCGCCGACGATCACCGGTTTGTCCTGGGACTGGGCCAAGGCCGCCTCAGCAGCCTCCTTCGTGGCGTAGATCGGGACCGTCAGCGCGACATCGCCGGCTTGCTCGAACGTGAGCGTCATCTCGAACGACTCGCCGGCCTTCAGGTCCCTGGTCAGGCCGATCAGCATGATGTGGTAGCCGCCGGGCTTCAGCTCGACAGTTGCGCCGGGCGGGAGCTCGAGCCCGTCCGCGAGCGGCGCCATCTTCATGACGTCGCCCTCATTGCGCATCTCGTGGATCTCGACAGTCCTGGCGACATCGGACTTCGCGGCGACCAGCCGATCGGCTGCATCACCGGAGTTTGCGATCATCATGAACGCGGCGCCTGTGCCGCCCATAGCCATCGGGCTGCCCATTGGACCCGGCGTGCCGCTCATTGGCATCTGCTGGGCTCCGGACCGGGCTGCGGCGAGGCCGGCCACCGAGAGTGCGGCGACGGATGTGATCAGGGTCCGGCGTGAGATTGTGCGGTTCATTGATGTCATCTCCTCAGATGGTTCAAATCAGATGGCGCAGATCTTCTGCAACGATTTCTGGCTCGGTCCCATGCGAGATTACGAGGCGCAATTTGCCGTCGCGATCGATCGCCAGGTAGGAGGTCGTGTGGTTCATCAGGTAGCCCATTGCCGAATCTCCGAACTCCTCCCGGGCGGCGTAGATGCCGTACTCCCGCTCGACGTTCTGGATCGTTTCGGGATTGCCACTCAGCCCGATGAACGTGGGATCGAAGAAGGCCAGGTACTGGTTGAGTTTGTCCGGCGTATCGCGCTCGGGGTCGACGGTGACCATGACGAAGGCGACCTTCTCAGCCTCGTCGCCGAGCAACCGCCTGACTTCAATCCAGTCGCTCAACGTGGTCGGACAGGCATCGGGGCAGGCGGTGTACCCGAAGTAGAGCAGCGCAACCTTGCCCTTCAGGTTGGTCAGGTCGAAGGGTTGGCCGTGCTGATCGGTCAGTGGCAGCGGCGGCGCATCGCGCGCGGGCGACAGGGTGCCGGTTTTGAAGGTGTAACTACTGGTCAGGCTGCATCCAGTGAGCAGCAGGATCAGGACGAGCATGCCCATGGCATGGCGCAAACGGGGCCGGTACACGGCATCGGTCTCCTCGTACGGCCGGTCTCAGGCTCCACCGGACAGAGCCACCCGGCCGGAGCGCAATCCGGATTGGTCGAACGTGGTTGGTGGAACGTCAGACGACCGCGCGAGGAGGAGGGCTTTCGGTCTCGGCAAGGTGACCGGTGGGAACCTGCACTGCCGGCCAAATGGCGCCGGCCCGAATGATCGGCGCCATGATCATGTCCAGGTCGACGATCGTAGTCACGGCCGCCACGCTGTCCATCATCATGGTCGATGGCATGTCCCGGAACTTCGGTGCGCGCGGACAGGGGTCTTCGTCGACATCGAGCGCGGTGTCTGCCGCCGGGGCATCGAATGCGTCAGCCGGCAAGACGATGTGGCCCATCGCGACATGGTGTTCGAGTTCGGTGATGGCCATGCCGTATTGGGTGGCATACCT
>DASQCG010000230.1:0-3543 GCA_035634825.1 Thermomicrobiales bacterium
CCAGCCCACTGGTCGTGTTGCCGTCCCTGATTTGGGCGATCAGAATGACGACTCCCATCCCGGCATAGATTGCCGGAAAGAGGCGCCACGACTGCCACCATGCAACATGATTCGAGTCTGCGTTATTCGACAACGGGTTGCTCCTCGGGTTCACCGAACATTTCCTCCACGCTGGACTTGAAGAATCGCGCCAAGGCGATTGCCAGCGGTAACGACGGGGTGTAGCGACCGGCTTCGATCGCGTTGATCGTCTGGCGAGACACGCGCATCACTTCAGCCAGCTGTTGCTGGGTGAGCCCATGTTCGATTCGCAGGCGACGGACCTCGTTCGTCATATGGAAAGCCTACTTTACATCACGCTCGATGTCAAGCAGACTTTCCATTTGTCATTTCGGGTAGGCCAGGCGGCCGCCGAAGCGGAGGAAGCGGACGGTGCCGTCCGGGTTACGGATGAAGTCGGCGAATGAGCCGTCCCGACCTCCACCCTGGGCCACGAAGATGTCCTCCGAGACTGGGGTGAGCGTGAACGACTTGCCCGCCTCCTCGCTGTGGTCGAACGGGTTGCGATGGACCGTGTCGACATGAAAGCTGCCACCGTTCGCCGAGAGGATCAGGTCGCCGAGTTGGTGGGAGTAAACGCCGTTCCGGCCCCTGAGATGGTCGGACGGAATCGTGACGATAGGCGCGCAATGCCGCTCGAGGCCAAACCAGCGGCGGACCGCGTCCTGCGTGATGGCAGAGTGCGCCGCTCCACCCATGTCGTGGTTGGTCAGGATCGCCAGGGCAGCCTTCCGCTCGGGCAGGACCAGCAAGCCGGCCGTGAAGCCGTTGGTGGCGCCGCCGTGGCGAACGCCGATCTCACTGCCGAAATCGACGCGCTCCCAGCCGAGTCCCCAGCTTTGGAACGGCGCCGCGTCGGCCTCCTTCGCGCGCATGGCCCGGGCAGATTCGACCGAAAGCACGCGGACACCGTCCAACTCGCCGTCGTTGAGGTGCATCTGCGCGAATCGAAGCAACTCGGGCGCGGTCGAGCTGACTCCGCCGGCCGGATTTGAGCGGCGCGGAATCGGCCATGGATCGGAGATGCGCAGATCGCCGGGATCGCCGTCATGCCCGACAGAAACGGGGTGGCGGATCGCCTCGGCGGCGAAATAAGTGGTCGATTCCAGGCCGAGCGGTCCGAAGACCCGCTCCCGCATCAGATCCTCGAACCGCTTTCCGGTGACGACCTCCATGACCCGTCCCGCAAGATCGAACCCGGCATTGCAATAGGTCCAGAGCTCGCCCGGCCTGGTCTGCTGCGGCAGGTCGTAGAAGGCGGCGACGGCCTTGGCGAGCGCGTCGTCCCCGATGCCCTGATCGTCGAAGCGGTCCCCATAGAAGCCGCTCGTGTGCGTGACCAAGTGGCGGAGCGTGATCGATTCCCGGGCGTCGCCATCGGTCAGGGGAAGATCCGGAATCCAGGTCACGACCGGCGTGTCGAGACTGAGCGTGCCCTCGTCGACGAAGGTCATCAGGAGTGTGGTCGTGAAGACCTTCGAGATCGAGCCGATCTGAAAAAGCGTGTCGGGCGAGACAGGCTGATTCGTCGCGATACTGGCAACGCCGTAGGTCGCGGTCTCAACCTCGCCGTTATTGAGCAGGCCGATGGACACACCCGGGACTCCCCAGGTTTTCATCTGGCTCGCCACGACACCACTCAATTGTTCCAGCATCAGTTGCTCCCGCAATGCGAATTCAGGTCGGATTACCAGCCTTCAGTGAACATGCCGCCGGTGTCGAAGAGGATCGGGCCCGGCTCGTTGACGACCTCGGCCCGGCCGCCGGCCAGGACTTGATCGAGATACGGCTCGGAGACCCAGAGATCTTCGACGTACTTGGTGCTGCGGATCCGGGCGATCCGCGCCGTCTCCACCTTCGTGTCGAGGCAGCAGGCGATCGCGATATAGAGGGCCCGGCGGTCGTTCTCCATGGTCATCGGAATCCGGGCGCCTTCCGGGCCCTTGGCCGTGATCATGTTCATATACGTCTTGAGCGGATCTATCTTGTCGACCAGTTGCTGGAGCACGACCTCGGCCATGCCGACGCCGGTCGCGTTGCCCTCGGTGTCCGGGGTCAGGTCGCGGAAGATGATCCGCTGGATGGTCGGTCTGAAGCCGAGCGCTTCGCGGTCGACCAGGCCAACGACGTCCCGGTTGATGACGTTGGGGTCGGCGCCGTCGCCGCTGACGTCTTTGCCGATCTCATCGACGATCAGGACGTCCAGCTCCTGACCCGGCAGGCGACCGATCCGCTCCCGGGCGATCGTGAGCAGCTCCTGCTCCCGCTCCCAGATCTGCGCGGCCGGAACTGCCTCGATCAGCGAGCAGTGGGAGTAGCCGTTCTCGACGGTAGCGATGCCGAAGGGGATATTGACCTTGCTGAGGGTGAAGGTCGCAACGGCCGGGATCAGGTGATCGAAGTGCCCGAAGCCGCGGGCATGGAAATATTCGGCGCCTTTTTGCTTGCCGAGACCGATCGCCAGCATCTTCATCAGGCCCGATTCGACCGGGCCGACGAAATCGGTGTGCGGCTTGACCCGGCCGACCGGGATGACGGCATCGGCCTGCTCGTAGGCGGTGCGGTCGAACCAGACCGGGACATCGCCCTCGACGTTTCCGAGGTGGACCGTTTCCATGCTGGCCCGGATCTCGCAGCCCATGGCCTCTTCGGTGATGCCGTAGTGGTGGATGATGCTGAGCTGGCCTTCGACCGTCGCGCCGCCGTGGCTGCCCATGGCGGTGACAATGAATGGGGTCGCGCCGCGCTTCCTGATCTCGTCGACGCAGGCCCTGAGGATCTGGTCGATGGCGTGGATACCGCGACTGCCGGCGGTCAGGGCGACGGACATGCCCGGCGTGATGGTGTCGCCGATTCCGGGCCTTGCGAACTCGGCGGCGATCACCTCGGCGATATTGCCGACCTCGGTATCGTCAAGCTGCTGGCGGACCTTGACCCAGCGGGGCAGCTCCCCACGCTCAAAGATCGACAACCCCTCGAGTGATGCCATGGCGAGCTCCTGACCAGACGAGCGAATGCCCTACCCCGTCATGATACAGGGACACTCGCGTCGCCGAGCAGATCAATCTCGCTCATGAGGAAACTCAGCGAAGTGGCTCGATGGCTGAGTCTAAGTAGCGTGCGATACCGTAAAGCGTAAGCTGTGAATATTCGGCAAGGGACTCAAGCTCGACGATGGTTGCGGGCTGGCAGTCGACCACCATGCCAAGATTTTCGCGATCGAAGGAATACGACAGACCCACGCAGTGACCGCCAACACCCCGAATCTCGCGCTTGAGTCGCGGAATCGGCCAGTCGATCGGATTCCATGAGCCGACACGTCCGAGCCACGCTATTTCACCGAGCGGCGATATCTCCAGGCCTGTGCGCTGGATCAGAATTGCGTCGGCGGCCGAAGGAAGCACGATATCCGTCGCGTCCGGGATTGCACGGAGGCGCTTGCCGAAGAGGTACACAACCATCAGATATCCGTCGGTCCGCGCT
>DASQCG010000231.1:0-2848 GCA_035634825.1 Thermomicrobiales bacterium
GGCGCGTCCGGCAAGCTCGACCGCAGGTGTCGCTTCCGGCGTGCCTGAGGCCGGGATGATCCGCGTGATCGATCGATAGCTGGTGACTTTCGGCCAGGCGGCGGCGATCCGGTCCGCAATCTGCCCGGCCGTGACCTCGCCCGGTGCGAGTGTCGCCGATGTGGTCGGTTCGAAGGCAAGGGACGGCGTGGGCTGGATAGATGACGTGGCGTCGCTCTGAGTTTCATCACCGCACGCGCTCAGCGCCAGGGCAATCAGGCAGACCGCGAGCAGGCCGGAAAGCGTGTGACGGGTAGTCATCCGATCAGGCCCCGTCCAGGAGTGCATTGAGGGCCTCACGGAGGCCGCTCAGTGCTGCGCGCGTGCCACCTTCGGAATCCACCTCAGTGCGCGGGACTCTGGCCAGCGTCTGGGCGAAGGCAAACATCTCATCCAGCATCCGCTCGCCGTCATACGGCTCGAAGCCGTTCCAGTCGGCCAGCCTTGTGAGGGCAACCCGGGCGCCCTGCCCGCCGGTCCGCAGCCGCGCGATCGACCCGAGCAGCGAGATCAGCTCGGCGTCGGCGACGGTTGGCTCGCACACGACGCGATCCTGGGCGAGCTCGGATCGGATCCGGGAGATCGCAGAGGCGGCGGCATCCAGCTCGTCCGGAACGCGGTCGGACTTCAGGCGGCGGGCGATCGCCATCGCAGTGTCGGCTGGGAGGTTATCGGCCAGGATCGCATCCCGTAGTGCGCGCTGATGCTCGCCCGGCAGGCTCTGGAGGGCGCGACTTTGTTTCTCGGTGAGCCGCCCGGCGCGGATATCGGCCTGGATCGCCTCGGGCAGTTTTTCGGTGCCGAGGAGCTGGAAGAGGCGGCTGCGGCGAATGCCGACCGTCTCGGCCACGACGTCCCATGAGGCATCGCCGAGCTGGCTCTTGAGCGCGCGCAGGGCAGCAGCGCGATCGACCGCGTTGAGGTCGTCGCGGACGATGTTCTCCATGAGCTGCTGGACCAGGCGTCGTTCTTCCGGCACATCGCGGACGATCGCCGGGATCGTGCTCAGGCCGGCGGTGTGGGCCGCACGCCATCGACGCTCGCCGTGGACGATCACGTAGATGTCGCGCGTGTTGTCGTAGCGCACGACAATAGGCTGCAGCACGCCCTCGATCCGGATACTGTCGGCCAACTCGACCAATCGCTCCCCGTCGAACGTGCGACGCGGCTGGTTGGGGTCGCCGGTGATCCGGTCGAGCCGGATCTCCTTGCCGGTCGGCAGGTCGGTTACGCCGACCGCTTGCGGGCGGGTATCGCCGAGCAGGTCATCGAGCGAAAACCGCTTCCGCTTCGGTGCGGGAGTCGGCGGTGTCAGTAGCTCATCTGTGGCGTGGTTGGCAGCGCTCACTCCTCAATCCTTCCTGTGGCGCCCTCAGCGGCGCCCCACCGCGGCCGGGGTCATCTCGAGCCAGGCGCCTACCTCGCGATAGGCTTCGGCAACGGGGGAGCGGGGCATGTATTGCAGAACACTCGCACGCTCGGCGGTCGACTCCGCGCTCTTGACCGAGAGCGGGATCGCCGGCAGGTGCGGCAGGTCCGGGTATTGCTCCCGCAGCGTATCGAGCACCTCGGCCGAGAGCCGGGTGCCGCGATGAACCTTGGTCGGCAGGAAGCCGAGGATGCGCAGGTCCGGGTTGAGCCGGCGGACCTTCTGGATTGTCTCGAAGAGTCGCCGCAGCACCATCATCGAGAGCGGATGCGGCTCGATCGGGATGATCAAGTCATCGGCCGCCACCAGGATGTTGACCGAGAGAATGTTGAGCGCCGGCGGCGAGTCGATCAGGACGTAGTCGTACCGCGAGAGGTCGCTGCGCAAGAACAGGTTATCGAGCCGCCGCTCCCGTTCCAGCTCGTTCATCAGCGCCAGCTCGGCGGTGGCGAGATCGGGGTGCGACGGCAGCAGCTTGACGCCGGGCACGGTCGAGTCGGTGACGACGCTCGAGAGTGGGAACTCTTCGTCGATCAGCAGGTCGTAGATCGAGAGCTCGAGGCGCTGGATGTCGACACCCATGGCCATCGTCAGCGAGGCCTGCGGGTCGAGGTCGATCGCCAATACAGAACGCCCCTGCTCAATGAGAGCAGCGGCGACATTGAGGGTACTCGTCGTTTTGGCGGTCCCACCTTTTTGGTTGAAGAACGCAACAATACGGGTCATCAGGCGTGCCACCGAGGATGTACGTACATCCAAAAGGATAGCACAGCGCGGTGCCAAATCGGCACGGTGTAACTGCCTGCTAGTGTGGGCAATCAGCCGTGGGGCGGCAGATGCCTTCCATGAAGACCCTGGCGACGATGTTGCCGAGGCGTTTGGGATCAAGCTCCCGCCCGGCTTCCGAGTGCCGGATTGCGAGCTGACCAAACAGCATGCCGACGTAGAGCCGGGCGAGGATATCGGTGTCGATGTCGCAGCCCACTTCGCCGTTCGACTTCGCCTCGTCGAGGATCTGGCGGACCATATCGACCGGCATCGGGTGGGTGCGCTTGAAGTCGAGAATGCACTCGGCTGGGAGAACCCGGTGCATGTCGGCCATCAGGCGGCCGAAGTCGCCCTGGATACTGGAAAACGTCCAGACTGCGCCACGCTCGAGGCGCTTGCCGAGGTTCTTGTCCGCCGTGAGGCTTTCCTGGAACACAGTGAGGGCAACCGTCATTTCCCGCTCCATGACGGCGAGGAGCAAATCCTGCTTGTCTTTGAAGTGGTAGTAGAGAGCTGGCTTGGTCATGCCGACAGCGTCGGCGATCTCCTGCATGGATGTTTCGGCATAGCCCTTGGAAAGGAACCGGGTCCGGGCTTCATCGAGGATGCGTT
>DASQCG010000232.1:0-3772 GCA_035634825.1 Thermomicrobiales bacterium
GTCTTGCTACCGGGCGACCCGGAGCTGATCACCCGCGCCGAGCGCGAGCGCGACGGCATCCCCGTCCCGGGGTCCACCTGGGCTGCCATCCAGGAAGTTCGCACCCGCCTCTGTGGAGCCGCGTAATCAGAATGCCCCGAACCCTGGCCCTCGCACGAATTGCCAAGCGTAGAGCGCGGCAGCCCCGCGTCGCGCTGATCCCCAATTATCGTCGCAGGTATCGACAGGTGTCCGGCGTTCGTTACCTGGGAACGGGCTCTTCGTGAGGGAGCGCGGGGCTGCCGCACCGCGCTACGTGGGTTCCGTCCTCAACTCTCAACTCCGGCCGGCGCGGACTTCGGCGACACGTTCGCGGACGGCCGGGGCAATCTCTTCGATGAACATGCGCAACCGGGGAGCGGTCGGCACGCCCCAGAGGATAAAGGTCGAGAAGCCGACGTCGGTCACCAAATGGGTCAGGACATCGACCCAGTGCGTGATCGGCCCGACGATTTGCTGGTCCTGATCGCTCAGGCCGGCCTCGACGATCGGCGCGACATCCCCGCCGATGTTGTAGATGCGCCGGATCGCGGAGGGATGACGCCCGGCCGCCCTCGCCGCCTCATCGATGATCGCGTTGGACTGGATCGCCTGTGCGGGCGTCACGTAGGACATCGATGGCACCCAGCCGTCGCCCAGCTCGCCCGTCAGCCGCAGCGCCCGCGGCCCGACCACGCCAAGCCAGAGTTGCATGTCGTGCGCCGGCAGCGGACCCGGTCGTGCACCGGGGACCTGATAGTAGCCGCCGACCTCACGCACCGTTTCGCCGCTCCAATAGGCCCGGATGATCGCGATCGCCTCGCGCAGCGCCCCGATCGCCTCGCCCGGCGTGCGCACCGGGCCGCCCATCGCCCGGATCGCATCCCAGAACGCGCCGGCGCCGAGACCGAGCTCGAACCGCCCGCCGCTGAGCTGGTCGAGCGTGGCGGCTTGCTTGGCCAGCATCGCCGGTGGCCGCAGGGGCAGGTTGGCGACATCGGGAAAGACGCGGATCTGTTTGGTCTGGCCGAGGATGACCGCGCTCAGGGCCAGTGCATCGAAGTGCCGGCCGTTGTAGGGATGATCCTGGATTCCGATCAGGTCGAAGTTGAGGTCGTCCAGAATCCGCGCGACCTCGAGCGTTCGATCCGGATTGCCGATCGTTGGATCGAGAAAGAAGCCGAATTGCACATCGTGGCCGTAGTCCGCCATGGGAATCTCCTGGTTCAAGCGAGCGCCGGAGGTGGCGCAATCATACCTGACATGATATATCTATGCGCATACATACATCAAGCACCGACCCCGGAGGCGACCGTTGACGACCAGCACCACCGACCAGACCCAGAGCCCGCCGCGTGAAGGCATGTTCCGCGAGCTGCTCTACATCCACTCCCATCTGCGGCGCGATCTTCAGACGGTCCGCCGCCTCGCCGAGCAGGCCCGCGACGGTCTCTCGCCGGCGACGATCCTGGAGGAGATCCGCACGCTCGAAACCTCCAGCCCGCTCTGGCGGCTCAAGTTCGGGTGCTGGACCTACTGCCGCTTCGTCCATGCCCACCACACGATCGAGGACGCGGCCGTCTTTCCGATGGTCCGCAAGGCCGATCCGTCGCTGAACCCGATTGTCGACCGGCTCGAAGAGGATCACCTGAAGGTCCACCACATCACCGAGCGAATCGCCGAGGTCGCCGATGAGGTCGCCGGGGATGCCAGCGGCGTCAGCCGTTTCAAATTGGTCGAGGCCCTGACCGACCTTGAGACGCACCTGCTCGAGCACCTCGACATCGAAGAGCAAGCGCTCGGCCCGCTCCTCAGCACCTGGGATCGCTGGCCGATGGAGGAGTGACGAACGTGGAAGGCGAGCAGACGAGCAGGCGAGGAGTTGAGGAAGACGAGACTGCGATCCCAGCCCCCAGGTTCAATCCCTCCGCTGGCAGCCTCGGAGAGGCTTCGTATCCTCAGCCCGGGGTTTCAACCCCGGGTGATACGGCCAGCCGAGATCAGGAAAACCGAAAACGCAAAGCCAAAAACGGAAAACGGAAAGCCAAAGACAAGAAACGAAAGACAAAAGACCAACTGCCGGAGACCATCGACCACGCTTGCGCGGCAGCCTGGCAGGCCCTACGCCTCGCGCATGACCGGGTTGAGCGGCAGCTGACGACCGAGTTGGGTCAGCATTGCAGCCTTGCGATCAGTGACTTCGATGTCCTGCTGCATCTCCATCTCCATGGCGATGAAGAGGTGCGGATGCACGACCTGACCGAAGCCATTCTGCTTAGCCAGCCCGCGCTCAGCCGCCTCGTGGCTCGTCTCGTCGAACGTGGGCTGGTCGAACGCACGCCGGCGGGCGATGATGGCCGCGCTATCGTCGTCTGCCTGACCGATCAGGGCCGGAAAGTCGCCGAGCGCGCCGTCCAGGTCCACACCGCCGCCGTCCACGACGTCTTGACCAGCCGGTTGACCAACCGCGAGCAAGACACGCTCTTCCAAACCCTCACCCGCATCACCGGGTAACTCGCTAGCCTCTCCCGACGAATCTCATTGGTGGAGAGGAACCGGGCTTGGGGGGCTATCACCAATCGATAACAGTGCGGCGAGCCGTTCCGGCGGGGATTGATGACGAATGCCGGCCAAAATCGGTCATTGGTGCAGAACCAGCACCGGTCGGCTTCAGCCGACATCCGGATTTGAGACCCGGATTTCAATCCGGGGCGGCACTTCTCTTGGTTCAGCCCTGGGATTTATTCCCGGGCGGCACCGGGCGTCGGTTGTGATGCATTGGCCCGGCCTCTGCGGCACCCAGGTCGCATTGCCATGCGACGCTACACGGGTTCGTTTTCCGTTCCCTCAACCCTCAACCCTTTACAGCCCTACACCCTGGCCCCGCGCCACTCGCTGGCGAGGAGGTCGAACACGAGGTCGTCGGCCATCTCGCCGCTCTTGAACCCGGTCCAGGCCATTCGCCCGGCATCGCGGTACCCCTGCTTGCGGAGCGCCTCGCAGCTTCGCGTATTGAACGCCCAGGCCACGCTCCGGACCATGTGGATTCCAAGGTGCGCGAATCCGTATTCGAGCAGCAGGTGCTTGGCTTCGGTGCCATATCCGCCGCCGCGATACTCGCCGCGCACAATCTCGGTCTCCGTCTCGGCAGTCCGGTTCAACCAGTCGATGTCGGCCAGCCCATTCGAGCCGATCACCGCGCCATCCTTGAGGAGGCAGATCGCGAATCGCACCCAGCTCGGGAAGCGCTCGGTTGCCTGCGTGCGGTGCCATTCCCAGTATGAGATCGGGCTGCGGTACGGCCTGCCCGTATCAAACCCCGTTTCCGTCTCCCGCATCGACCAGCGCGCGATCGTCTCGGCATCTTCTTGCTCGATCGGCCGCAGGTAAATGCGGTTGCCGACTGAGACGGCGTTCGCCGGCGGATCAACCGCGCGACCGCGGTATTCGAGCCGACCGGGACTGCGCACGACGCGGTGGACATTGCCCTGGACCCCATCCGGCGGCGGACCGAACCTGGCCAGCCATGTCGGGTGCAGGGCCTGCCAGCACTCGAGTTCGTGCCGGCCTCCATCGGTCGTCAGCAGTGCCTCGCGCAGGCAGTACGCGAGCTTCATGCCCGCAACCCGCACGGCCCTGGCCAGTACCGGGTCGTCCGCCGGAATCTGCACCCAGACCACCATCTGATCGTGCTCATGGATCAGCCATGGCACAAGCAGACGGATCATCTCCGCGGTCAGGTCGGACGAGCGCT
>DASQCG010000233.1:0-3324 GCA_035634825.1 Thermomicrobiales bacterium
CGGCGGCAACCAGTGCTACCACTGCGGTGTCCCCCTCCGCGACGACCGCCGCCACTGCCCGACCTGCCGGGCCGCGCTCGACCTCGCGGGCCGCTAACCCCGGCACACCACCCCGGGCGGAGGAGCAATCCCCCGCCCGGGTCTTTGGTCTCTGGTCGTTGCTTTTCCGTTCCCTCAACCCTTAACCAGCCACCCTCCACCCATCTGCCTATTGACCCGCTTGCCGCGGTCCGGGTACGTTAGTGCGGCTCACGTAATTCGGGCGGTACAGTCATATTCGATCGGGGGAGTGGATGGCGCGCGGGTTTCGTTTGGTTGGCTTGCGCCTGCTAGTCCTTCTGCTTCTCCTCCCCTCTCTCCCAACCTTCACCACCGCGGCCCAGACGCCATACGCCGCGCCATCCTGCGAGTCGGCCGATGCCACCCATGAGCAGGAGCCCAACAACCAGCCGCCGGGAAACCAGGTCCTGGCCGGAACCGCCTGCGTCACGGGCGACTGGACCGACTCGCAGGACTACGACTTCTTCGCCTGGGATCTGACGCCCGAGCAATCACTCCAGCGCTGGACGATCGAGCTAGATGGAGATCCGGCCGACTCGCTGATCATCGCGGTCTACCAGATCGAGTTCGGCGACGATGGCGTCACGCCGCGCACGGCCAAAGAGCTGGCCCAGGCCCTCGTCCTCGCCGGACCCGGCCATGCCGAGATGGCCGATCTCTTCTGGCGACCCGGCCGGCTCTTCGTCGGCGTGGCGAATAGCGGCTCCGGCTCCTACCGCCTCCAGCTCCACCCCGGCGCCGATCTGCCCGATTCCCTCGACACCGAGCCGAACAATGGGCCCGAGAATGCCTCCGAGGTATCCGGTGGCTTTACGCTCAGCGGCGACCGTGCCGAGTCGATCGACTCGTTCGCCTGGACGCTCGATGCGGAGCAGGCCACGCACGGCTACGCGCTCAGCTTCCAGACCTTCGTCGGCGACACCGGCTATCTCTATGTCAAAAACGGTGCCGGCGAGACCCTCTCAGCCTGGCTGCTCGACTCGCTCGGTAAGGTCGCGACCACCGATGTCCACCTCCCGCCCGGCACCTACACGATCGAGGTCCCGGCTGATTCCGCCGGCGGCACGCCCTACGTCCTCGCCATGCAGGATCAGGGCCTGCACCCGGCCGACGCCGAAGCGGAACCGAACGAGACCCAGCCGCTCGGCATGGTGATCGCGCCGTCGGCCGACTCGACCGTGATCAACGGCCGCCTCGGCACAGTCACCGGCCAGCGCGACGATGTCGATGCCTACCGGCTCCAGATCGACGACGCCCACGCCAATCGCGTCACCCAGATCAAGCTCTTCTGGCGGAACGGGCTGGATCGGCAAATCTGCCTGCTCAGCGCCGAGGGCCAGCCGATGTCCTGCGCCCGGGGCACGCAGAACGCGGTCCTGCGGGACCTGGTCTTGCCAGCCGGTGAGTACGGCCTGACGGTGACCGGTTACACGGACCCGGCCGATCCCTACCTGCTGCGGATCGACATCAGCGCCGGACTTCCCGTGGAATACGAGAACGAGCCCAACAACGAGTTCGCCGCCGCGTCGGACATGGCGGCCGTCGGTAACGAGTTCCACGCCGCCGGCGGGCTAATCCCGAGCGATTACGA
This sequence comes from Thermomicrobiales bacterium, assembly GCA_035634825.1. GTDB lineage: Bacteria > Chloroflexota > Chloroflexia > Thermomicrobiales > UBA6265 > DASQCG01. The sequence goes on from DASQCG010000233.1 coordinate 1,652, forward strand.
CTACTACCGCGCCACGATCACCGGCGAGCCGCTCCTTTGGCAGGTAATCGCCGAGGGGAGTGGGTTCCGAGGCATCCAGGCGCTCGATGCCTCCGGCCAGATGATCGCCAACGCCGACATGGACCCCGCCACCAACACGGCCACGATCACCAACCTCCTGCTCCGGCCCGGCGATCACTGGTTTGTGATCACCGGCGACAGCGACGACTACACGATCCGCCTCGTGCCGATCGGCCCACCGCCACCGAACAGCGAGCAGGAGCCGAACAGTTCGGTCGACGGCGCCGACCGGATGATGATCGGCGACGAGCGCAGTGGTCAGCTCCTCGACATGATCGACGAGGACGTCTACCGATTCTCGCTTCTGGCCCCGGAGCACGTGATTCTGCGGCTGGAATCGCCGGCCGACGGCTCGTTCAACATGCGCGTGGCCTGGGGCGAGACGGAGCTGACGCGGCTCGGTGGCCTGCCCGAGCTCGGCACGCCGCTGGTCTACGACGCCCTGCTCCAGCCCGGCGACTATCTGATCACGCTGGACGCGGACACGCCCGGCGCCGGCTACTACCGCCTGACGTTGGACCGGTCCGACCCGTTTGCACTCCCGGCCGACCAGGAGCCGAACAATGGCGCGCCGGAGGCCTCGCTGATCCACGTCAACCAGACGATCGACGGCACCGCCGCGCAGACCGCCTCCGGCGAGGACGACGACTGGTACGTGGTCCCGGCCGAGGATACGATCCGGACCTTCTCGATCGACCTCGAAACCGTCCCCGATCTCTACCTGCGCGTGGATGCACTCGCCTTGCGCACCGATCACGCCCCGGAGACGGCGCTCTCGCTGACGCCGCACGAGGACGGTAGCCTGGGCGGCACGGTCGAGGTGCCGGCGGGTCAGCCCCTCGCGGTCGGGATCTCCGGCGAAGGCGCGTACCGGCTGACCGTCTCCGACGAGGACACGCCCGTGTATGTCGCACCGGCCGAGCTGCCGGTCACGGTCGCGGTGACGCTTCTCGAGACACCGGTCGCCGCCTACTGGTCCGACGCCCAGCAGATCGAGGGCACGGTCACATTGACCAACACCGGCAGTGCATCCACCACCATCGCGCTCGATGCCGCCCTCTCGGACTACCGCTGGTCGGTCGACTTCGATACCGATCAGGTCACGCTCGCGGCCGGAGCATCGCAGACGATCCCGGTCACGATCACCGTTGGACCCGATGCCTGGGCCGCTCTGCCGGTCCGGATCACGGTCCGCGCGGCGGATGGGGACGGCCGGCAAGCGACGGGTTACGTCGAGCTGACGCCGGACCGCGAGGCACCCCCGCTCAACCCGCAACCCGGCTGGACGCTGACGCCCGAGCTGCGCGGCGGCCTGAACGTCGCCTGGGACGGCTTCGGCGCGGTGCCGGTGCAATCCGACCAGCGCGCATACGAGTACGAATCGATGCTCTACGACGGCATCTCCTCGCACGTCGGAGGCTGGCAGGACTACCGCTCGAAAGCCGCCGTCACGCCGATCGAGCTGACGGTCGATCTGGCCGGCGATGCGCCGATCCTGGTCGCCGGCATCCTGCTCAACCCGTTCGGCGATAGCGGCGATCCGGGCACCGGCCTGCGCCAGTTCGAGCTGCAGCTCTCGAACGATGGCCAGAGCTTCGAGACGGTCCTCAGCG
>DASQCG010000234.1:0-6841 GCA_035634825.1 Thermomicrobiales bacterium
GCCCTGGAGGCGCGGACCGAAGGCTGGATCGCGGGATTGCAGCTTGCCGCGCTCTCGATGCGGGGCAGAGCGGACGTCTCCGAATTCATCGCGGAATTTGCCGGCGATGACCGGTACATCGTGGACTACCTGGTTGAGGAGGTCTTGCGGCGCCAACCCGAAAGCGTCCGGGACTTCCTGCTCCAGACCGCGATCCTCGAGCGGCTGAATGGTCCGCTCTGCGATGCGGTCACTGGCCGGAATGACGGCCGGGCGATGCTGGAGAGCCTGGAGCGCGGCAACCTGTTCGTCGTCCCGCTCGATTCCCGGCGGCACTGGTACCGCTACCACCACCTTTTCGCCGATGTGCTCCGCGCCCACCTGGCCGAGGAATACCCCGACCAACCGGCCGCGCTCCACCGGCGCGCGTCCGAGTGGTACGAGCAGACCGGCTCTTCGGCTGATGCGATCCGCCACGCGTTTGCGGCCGGGGATTTCGAGCGCGCGGCGAACCTGGTCGAGTTGGTCGCGACGGCAATGCGCCAGAATCGGCAGGAGGCGACCCTGCTCGGCTGGCTCAGGAGCCTGCCCGACGAAATGCTCCGGGTCCGGCCCGTGCTGAGCATGATCTATGCCGGGATATTGCTGACGACCGGCGAGATCGAAGGCGTTGAAGCCCGCCTTGGGGATGCCGAGCGGTGGTTGAACCTGGGTGAGGGCCCGGATGCGACCCCGGCCGGGATGGTCGTTGTGGATGATGGAGAGTTTCGCCGTCTCCCCGCCTCGATCGCCGTGCACCGGGCAGGGCTTTCCCTGGCGCGGGGTGACGTGACGTCTGCCATGCAACAGGCCCGGCAGGCACTGGCTACGGTCTCCGAGGACGATCATCTCTATCGTGGTGCGGCAACGGCGATCCTGGGACTCGCGTTTTGGACGATCGGCGACCTCGAGGATGCGTACCAGTCGTATGCCGAGGGCATGGCGGAGCTGCGGCAGGCCGGGAATATCACGGACACGATCGGCGGCGCCATCGCCCTGGCGGATATCCGGATTACGCAGGGACGTCTGCACGAGGCCCTGCGCACCTACGAGCGGACCGTGCAGCTCGCGGCAGACCACGGTGCGCCGGCGATGCGCGGAACGGCAGACATGCACGTGGGCATGAGCAGCCTCTATTTCGAGTGGAACGACCTGGAGGCCGCAACCCGGCACCTGGTGAAAAGCACTGAGCTGGGCGAGGTCGCTGGATTCCCGCAGAACCCGTACCGCTGGTGCGTGGCCATGGCCCGGATGCGGGTGGCCCAGGGAGACCTGGACGGCGCGCTCGACCTGCTCGGCGAGGCAGAGCGCCGGTACGTGAGCGACTTCTACCCCTACGTCCGTCCCATCGCGGCGTTGAAGGCGCGGGTATGGCTCCTCCAGGGCAGGCTGCCGGAGGCTGTGAGCTGGGCGCAGGAACGGGGACTGTCTGCCGGCGGCGACCTCAGCTACCTGCGCGAGTTCGAGCACATGACGCTCGCGCGGGTGCTCACCGCCCGGTATCAGAAGGAGCGGGACGATTCGGTCATGCTCCAGGCGGTCGGGCTGCTCGAGCGCCTCCTGAACGCGGCCGAGGATGGTAGCCGGACGGGGAGCGTCATCGAGATCCTGGTGCTGCAGGCCCTCGCCCGGGCGGCGCAGGGCGATGTCTCCCAGGCGCTGGTTCGGCTGGAGCGCGCGCTGACCCTGGCCGAGCCGGAGGGCTACGTCCGCACCTTCGTCGGCGAAGGCGATGCGATGCGCCATCTCCTTCGTCAGGCCGCCGGCAAGGGCATCGCCCCCGGGTACAGCCGCCCACTGGTGTCGGCATTCGACGCGCCGGAGCACGTCGCGCCAGGATCGGTTCTGGCCGCGGCGCTTGCCGAGCCGCTGACGGCGCGGGAGATCGAGATCCTGCGCCTGATCGCGGCCGGCCTGCGGAACGACGAGATTGCAAACCAGCTTTTCATCAGCCTGGCCACGGTCAAGCGCCACATCGCCAACGCCTACGGCAAACTCGGCGCCAGACACCGTGTCGAAGCCATCTCCCGCGCGAACGATCTGGGGCTGCTGTAACTGGTGTCGATTCTCGCCTTGTCCCAAACCCACCTGACCAACTGCGTCGCAATCCGCTAACTACACCCCCTGCTTGCACCCTTCGGATGAGCCGGCGGACTCCCGTCGCCCGTAGGTTGTTCCTGTGGTGATGACCGGTTCGTCGCGCGGTGAACGGGTGAGGAGAGGCCTGAACAACCGACCGACCGGCCGGCCCTGGCCACCCGTGACCTTAACAAATGAAAGGACATTCCCATGTTGCCCAGGATCAGAAGATTGTTCGAACCGGACTTCGAGCGCTATGAAGGCGTGCGCAGAATCAATATCTACTTCCTGCGACTCCTTTTTGGGTTGATGCTCTTTGTTCTGGGGAGAGATGTCTGGACCCATATTCTTGGCCACGAGGGACCGTGGGATTCTGACGAGGCCGTGGCCTGGAGCGTGTTCGCGTCGTTTTCGGCGCTGGCGGCCCTGGGGATCATCCGTCCCCTCAAGATGCTTCCCCTGGTGCTGCTCGAGATCGCCTACAAGGTGCTGTGGCTGATCCTGGTTGCCTACCCGCTGTGGTCGACGGACAGCCTGGCTGGTTCGCCCGCCGAAGAGCGGACGTACGCGTTCCTGTGGGTCGTACTTCCGATCATCGCCACGCCCTGGAAATATGCGTTCGACACCTACGTTCGCGGTCAAAGGAGAAGCGTCGACCTTCAAGCGGCGGAACGTGGCGATTCAGGACACTCCGTCCGGTCCAGGGTGAATTTCGGGACACCGGAGGCGACGTGACCGGCACCGATCGTTGGTTTCGTCATCTCCTGAATCCCTCCCCGTGGACCGCTCATTGCTCACGCGGTCAGCTGACCTATCGAACTGCACCCCCGGTTACACCTTTTGGTTGAGCCGGGCGGCGTACCGCACCCCCTACCGTGTTTGCAACGGCGATGACTGACTCGTCGAGATGGAAGGAGGGTCGATGACCAGAACCTATCAAATTCGAGTGCGAGGACACCTCGACGATCGCTGGTCAGACTGGATGGACGGATTGGCCTTCCATCGCCTGGACGACGGCACGACCGAGCTGGTTGGACCAGTCGTCGACCAGGCCGCGTTGCACGGGCTCCTCAGCAAAGTACGAGACCTTGGCCTGCCGCTGATCTCGGTCACGCAGGTCGACGCAGTGGATGTATCGACCGATCGACCTCGATAGGGACCTATCAATTCACGAAAGGACACCGACATGACGACTGCTGCTCGAACGATAGCGACGAAGGGATTCGACATGAGCTCAGCCGACTCGGCTGCCCGCTGGACCGGCATTCTCTACATCATCACCTTCATCACCTCGATCCCTGCGCTCTTGCTCTTTGGCCCGGTGCTGAACGACGCCGACTACGTCCTGAGTGGCGGCGCCGACAACCGCATCTTCCTCGGGGCGTTCCTGGAATTGATCCTGATCATCGCCAATATCGGCACCGCCCTTGTGCCGTACGCATTCTTCAAGCGGTACAGCGATCGCATGGCGCTCAGCTACGTCGCGGCCCGGATCATGGAGTCCGTCTTCATCGGCGTCGGCATCCTCGCCGTCCTCTCGGTCGTGACATTGCGGCAGGACTTCGCGGGAACGACCGGCACCGACTCGGCAACGCTGATCGCCCTGGCTGATGGCCTGGTCGCCGTCAAGGATTGGACATTCTTGTTTGGCCCCGGCTTTTGCGGCATCGGCAACGGCATCATGCTTGGGTACATGATGTACCGGTCTCGCCTGATGCCGCGCTCGCTGACCTGGTTCGGTCTTGTCGGAGGTCCGCTGATGGTCACCGCCGGAGTGGCCGTGCTGTTCGGTGTCCTCGATCAGGGTGGGGCGGGCCAGTTCATCATGACCATCCCCGAGATCATCTGGGAGGCCTCGATCGGCATCTATCTGACCGTCAAAGGCGCCAGCGCACTGGCCAAGGCATCAGAGCCGACGCAGCCGGAATCGTCCGCGCAACTGGCCGCCCAAGCCGCCTGAGCAACGTCAGCGAATCAATCTCAAACGATTGAGGGGTGGGTCACTTGGACCCACCCCCTGGACCAATTGACCTTCCTCAATGAACATCGGATCAGTCCGACGTGACCAGAGAACGGCTGCTATTTTGGGGCAAACACCAGTGGGGGGATATCTTGTCTTTCAGAATCGGGTACGCTGGAGCGTGACCGGGCGACCTCGGCGAGTGCGTCAAGCGATCGTTCTGCGTCAACCACCCAGCCGCACGGCGGTGCGTATCTACGAGCAGTTGAAGGAGCACATTCCCCGATGACCACGACCCCGTTCGACCTTCGGCCCGACGCCGAGATTCTTGCGACCTTCGACATGAGCGCGGGGCTGGCCGGGCGCAACTTCGATGCGGTCACGCAATGCCGCGTCTTTGCCGATGGACTCGTTCGCTCCCGCGGGCGGTTAGCCCATTATCGGACCCTGTACGCCGCATTCATCGACGCCGGCAGTCCCTTCATGGTCGAGAACCTCAACGAGGACAGCGACAATGGCGCCACGCCGGCCAAGCTGGTGTTCGTGGACGCGGCGCCTGGACCCGAGGTGGTGGCAAGCCCCCTGACCGTGGTGTGGACGGAGCGAGCGCTGCTGGCAGCCCTTGCCACCGAGCGGGCGACCCAGGTCTTCTTCGCCGAGCTGCTGGACGAATTGGCACCCGCCGTGGCGAACCAGCCCAACGCGGGCGCGTAGCCCTCGATCACATGACGGTGAGCCGAGCCCGGCGCGGAGCACGGCCGCTTCCGCGTTCTGCTATTGCCCGGGCAGTCGTGCCTGCGCTAACCGCGCGCGGGTTAGTGCTCGTCCGGTCAGTTGAGACGATAGTGGCGAGGTGTCCGTGGGCGAGGCCTTCGAGAACCCGGTCCGCATCGCATTCCTGTCGAGGGCGGGCGCCACACTGACCCGGTGGCTCGCCCAGCGCGAGATCAGGCGGCCCCAAGGCGGTGCCCCAGTCGACGCGATTTGCTCAACGGAGGGCCTTGGAGATGAGTACACCGGATGAGGAGCTTGTTGAGATCAAACAAAGCGTTGGTCAGTTGATCGCGATCCTTGGCCAGGAGAACGGGGTTATTGCCCGCTCGGCGCCATCTGTCCGCATGGAGGGAATCTTGGCGCGGATCGAGCATCTCATACAACTGCTTGAGACCTTCAATCGGCGCCTGGAGACCGCGTCAGAGACGGCGTTCCGCCACCTGATGGATCGCCCCGAGGTCGCGCAGGACGATCGCAACACGCCGCCGGCCATCGAGGACGACGATGCCGCGCGGGTCTGAGCTCAAACTCCAGCAGGGGCCGCAGTGTCGCCCTTGTCTGCCCACCAGCGGAACTCGAGGGTTCGAGCCACCGAGCGGCATGGACTCGTTCAGGGCAACCAGTCGGTATCCTTGTCTGCGCGAGCGGTGTTCGGCGAAGATGACGACGATGCGATTTCTTTCCAAGGGAACTTGACGGTGTACACCTAGTCTGCGGATGTCTACGACGCCTCTAACTCCTCCTTCGACTTCGCCGCCGGCGCCAACCGGTTGCACGATTTGATCACCCGTCACAAACGGACCACGGGGTCGACGCTTCTTGACGTGGCGTGTGGGACCGGTACCTACCTGACGCATCTGGGCGATCGCTACACGGTTGAAGGCGTGGACCTGAGTCCGGCCATGCTGGCGATCGCGAAACGCAAACTGCCCAACGTCCCGCTCCACGAGGCCGATATGGTCGAATTCAATCTCGGTCGCCGATTCGACGCCGTGGTCTGCCTGGGCAGTTCAATTGGCTACACCAAGAGGGGACCGCGACTCAGACGGGCCATCGCGACCCTTGCGCGTCATGCCCTATCGGGGGGTGTTGTCGTCGTTGAGCCGTGGATTTGGCCCGATGCGTGGGAAAACGGGCGCTTGACCACCGATCTGGTCGATCAGCCCGACCTCAAAGTCGCCCGCATGCTGGTCAGCGGTCGGATCGGTCGGGTGTCGATGTCGGATATCCACCACCTCGTCGCACGACTAGGTGGTGTCGAATACTTCGTCGAGCACCACGAGTTGGGCTTGTTTACCCACACCGAATACCTCGCTGACTTTAAGGGGGCAGACTTGGAAGTCACGTACGAATCCCAAGGGTTGCTTGGGCTGCCTGGGCGGGGGGCGTACATCGGCGTGCGCCGCTAACTCTCCCCGTATCTTCCGATAGGGATTATTTCGCGCTTCGACACCGACCGTCGAGTCTCAGGACCGGCCATTTTCCCGACAAACGCGGGCAGGGCCCGTCGCATGCTGGTTCGCCCAAGGTGTGCCGTCCCGTTACCCGTAGCGGAGTCAGCGTCCCGATAGGTGGAGTCACCTGTGGTCTTACATCGCGTGGATACGATGCCCCGTCCTGATAACGGCTGTTATCGGACCTGAACTGACGTCGAGCTAATCGACTGCTGACCCAAAGTTTCTCTGCTGGCGAAGGGCTACTCGTTTCAAGTCAGGATCTATGGACTTCGCCTAGCTCGCTTCTTCGGAGGAGAGCTTCTCGGCGAGCTCGATGATCAGGCCTTCCGGACCGCGGAGATAACAGAGCCGGTAGGCGTACTCGGTGTAGTCATAGACCTCCCCGACCGTGTCGAAGCCCTTGGCGCGTAGGCCGTCGATGAGCGTGTTGAGGTCGTTGACCTCGATGCAGATGTGCCGCAAGCCCGACCGGTTCGGCGGCCAGGGGTGCGGCCTCTCGCTACTTACCGGCGCGTGGTACTTGATGACCTCCAGCCGGCCGGTGCCATCCGGC
>DASQCG010000235.1:0-9137 GCA_035634825.1 Thermomicrobiales bacterium
ACTCATTGGCGGTGATCTGCATGTCGAGCGAGCCGTGTTCGAGCGCGACGATGGCGGTGAACACCTTGGTCAGGCTGGCGATACCGCCGCGGACATCGGCGTCCTTCTGGGCATAGATCTCGCCGGTCTGATCATCGATGACGATGTACCGTTTGGAGCTGATTTGGTCGAGCGAGGCGGGGTCAGGGGATTGCGCGTGCACTAGAACGGCCGGAATTGCGAGAATGAGAGCAACAATTGCCACGCAGATTGACGCTTGTCTGGGAATACGAAAAACGGGCACGTTCAATCCTGGCGATCGAGGAGCCGGAGTCAACCAATTGGCGGTCGGATAGTAGGTGTCCGTTCAGGTCATCGTCAATATAAGCGATTCGCCTTGGAAGCAAAGGAGCGTAGATGGGCACGTTTGTAGTTGGAGTCGGGTCCGATTTTTTCGATGCAGAGGGGGTGCCGAAGCTGCCGGCGCTGCGTTCCGCATTTCTCGACCTGCCCGAAGATGTCGAGATCAGGACCGTCCAGTGCAACGGCGGGACATACCAGTGCGACGCAATTCGCGGTGTCGATGCGCTGCTGATGTCGGGCGGCCTATGTGACGCCTCGAGCCTGCTCGACAACGACCGGCTGGCGGTCGTCTGCCGCTGGGGAGTCGGCTATGACACCGTCAACCTGGTCGAATGCGCGGAGGCTGGTGTGGTCGTCGTGAATGCGCCAGAGGGCGTCCGGCGCTCGATGGCCCAAACAGCAATGGCGTTCGTGCTTTGCCTGGCTCATCGCATTTTCGATCAGGACCGGGCCATGCGGAGCGGTCAACTATGGGCCAATAAGCACCAGTTCATCGGCACCGGTCTGGTCGGGAAAACGCTCGGCGTAATCGGGCTCGGCAACATCGGCCGCGAAATCCTCCGGATCGCGTCGGTCTTCGACTGCGAGGTAATCGGATACGACCCATACGCCGACGCAAGCGCGGGTCCGGTCACCCGGGTCGAGCTCGACGAATTGATGGCGCGGTCCGACTTCATCATCATCCAGTGCGCGCTGACGCCGGAGACCCGAGGCATGATCAGCCGCGAGCGCATCGCCATGATGAAACCGACGGCGTACCTGGTGAATACCGCGCGCGGCCCCATCGTCGATGAACCGGCTCTGATCGAGGCGCTGCAGAATCGGAAAATTGGCGGCGCGGCGCTGGATGTCTTCGCGCGCGAGCCGCTTGAGACTGACAGTCCGCTGCTCAAGATGGACAACGTCATTCTGACGCCGCACTCGGCCGGCTGGACGGACGACTTCGCCCGGAGGACCGCCGAGAGCATCTCGACCTCGATTCGATCGATCATGAACGGCGAGATGCCATCCAATGCGGTCAACAAGCGCGAGCTCGAAGCTGCCGGCACGACACCCCGCTACCTTCGGTTTCGCTCATGAATCCGGCTGACCTGAAGCAGGCTCTGGCTGACGGGCAACCGGTCTTCGGCACCATGGTGTTCGAGTTCAATACGCCGGGCGTCGGGCTGATCGCAGCCGAGGCCGGCGCGTCCTACGTGCTGTTCGACATGGAGCACACCGGCTGGAGCATCGAGTCGATCCGCGCCCAGATGGCGTGGTCCCGTTCAGCGCCGATCACCCGCGTCGTGCGCGTGCCGGGGACGCAGTACGACTACATCAGCCGGGCGCTCGACATCGGAGCGCAGGCAGTAATGGTGCCGATGGTCGAGTCGGTAGAGCAGGCGCAGTTAATTGCCGCCTCGTCGCTCTATCCGCCCGCTGGCCGCCGTGGAGCGGCCTTCGGGATCGCTCACGACGGCTACGCTCCCGGCCCAGTGCCCGCGAAGATGGCCAAAGCCAATGAGGACCGAATCATTCTCGCGCAAATCGAGACTGCCGCCGGAGTGCATAACGCTGCCGGGATCGCGGCTGTCTCGGGAATCGACGTGCTTTGGGTCGGGCAGTTCGACCTGACAGTTTCGCTCGGCATCCCCGGGCAGTTCGATCATCCGGCGTTCATCGAGGCGGTCACGACTGTCGCCGACGCCGCCAGGAGTGCTGGTAAGGCATGCGGCGCGATGGCACTCTCGGTCGAGGACGCTCGGGTATGGGCTGATCGCGGGTATCAAATGATTGCATACTCAGGCGACCTCTGGATTTACCAGCGGGCGCTATCGAATGCGATTTCTGATCTGAGAGAGGCGCTCAAAGGGGTTCCGGGTGGGCGATAGTGGACTCGAACCACTGACCTCTACGATGTCAACGTAGCGCTCTAACCAACTGAGCTAATCGCCCCGGATGGGTGCAGGCGCGAGTATACGGAGCCGCGCTTGAAGGTGTCAATTGAGCAACGATCGACGTTCAAATCCGCCTCAGGAGCGAGATCTCCTCGATGAGGCAATGGAGCTGCCGCTGGTGGGCGCGGGCGTGACCCGTCTTCAGCGCGTACTGGGTCCGAGCTGCCTCGCCAGCCTGGTTGTGCTGTTGATCCTGACGGTTCTCTTCCGCCGCTGGGTCCATCTGCCGCCCATCGGCATGCTGTTCCTGCTGATGGTGGTCTGGATGTTGGTCCTGGGCGTCATGGTGCGCTTCCGGAATGCGGATCCCGACAGGTCCGACTCAGACCAGGTGGTCGAGCGCAAGTAACAGGGCCGGAATTGTCGGGCGGTCGCGGGAGTCATCGCCCACGTAGCTGAATCGGATCAATCCGCTCTCGTCGATCAGAATCGTCGCCGGCCGGATCGTCCGCTTGCCGAACTCATCGATTCCCACGAGGTCGAATTCGGCTGCCAGCTCGAGATTCGGGTCGGGGCTGATAGGAAACGGGTAGATCCGGCCATTCAGGTCGCTCACTGCCTCGTGCGTAACCGCAATGATGTCGATATTGCGCGCTGCGAATTCGTTGCGTTGTTCGGCAATCAATCCGAGATGACGCCGGCACGACGAGCACCAATGCCCGCGCTCGAACAGGAGCATCTGCAAGCGGCCGGTCGCGGCATGCCCCAGCGCTACCTTCTCGCCGTCGATCTGCACGATGGCGTTTCGGATCGCCCGGCCTGGCTCAAGAGTTGCCGGTCGCACGCCCATCCCTAGTGGCCCAGCCTGTCAACGGAGACGTCGCGGCGATGCCATTTGAGGGTGACGTGGTGAAACGCGCGCATCAGGCTGCTCGCCTCGGCATGCAAGGGTCGAATATCGGGATGCTTGACTTTCCAGCGGCCGGCGAGCTGCTCGATTACCAGCTTGCTGTCGCCGCAAATTTCGACGTCGATTGTCCCGGCATTGACTACGCCGGAATCGATCAAACTCCGCATCGCCGAGATCAGTGTCCGGTATTCAGCCTGATTGTTAGTGACTACCTCACCATTCGGACTGAAGTCGAGCCGCGCGACTGCCGGTTCCGATGCAACCCCCTCAATCAGATAACTGCCGTATCCCTTGCCCGGGTTGCCGAGTGCACCGCCGTCGAACGTGATTCTGACTGACCGAGATTCCACGAACAGAAGCGCTCCCATTCGATTACCGAGTGTTGACACAAAAAGTGACCGGTCGGTTTCGACCGGTCACCATATTGTCGCAGGTTCCGGGCCTAGGCCGCGGCGCCTTCGTGCTCGCGGCTCGACGCTTCCTTTATCTGCTCGGCCACCATCGGCGGCACAGGCTGGTAGTGCGAGAACTCGGTCGTGAACATGCCGCGCCCCTGCGTGATCGAGCGCAAATCAGTGGCATACCGTTGGACCTCAGCCGCCGGCACGATCGCCTCGACTGTCGTTTTGCCATCGCCGTCCGGGTTCATACCGCTCACCTGCGCACGCTTGCCGTTGAGGTCGCTCATCACATCGCCGGTGTACTGGTCCGGGACCGTCACCTTGAGCGTCAACATCGGCTCGAGGAGCGTTGGCTTGGCCTGAAGGACGCCCTTCTTGAACGCCTCCTTCGAAGCGATTTTGAATGCCATTTCATTTGAGTCGACGTCGTGGTATGACCCGTCGTAGAGCGTGACCTTGACGTTCACGACCGGATATCCGGCCACCGGCCCGGCCTCGAGCGCTTCGCGGACGCCCTTTTCCACCGCCGGGAAGAAGTTCCGCGGCACGGAGCCTCCGACCACCCGCTCGCTGAACTCGAAGTTCTGATCGGGGAGCGGCTCGATCTCGAGGAAAACATGGCCGTATTGCCCGGCGCCGCCGGTCTGCTTCTTGTGCTTGTACTCGGAATTGGTCTTGGCCGAAACCGTCTCGCGATAGGCAACCCTCGGCAGGCCGGCATCGACATTGACTCCGAATCGCCGGCTCATCCGGTCGAGCGCGATCTGGACGTGCGATTCGCCCAGGCCGGAGAGGATCGACTCGCCGGTGATCGCGTCCCGGCTGAGTTGAAGGGTTGGATCTTCCTCAACCATCCGGTTCAGCGCCTGGCCGAGCTTGTCGAGATCGGACTTCGAGCGCGGGTGAACGGCCGCGGCGTATGACGGCAGCGGGAACTCGACTTGCTCCAACTTGATATCCAGCCCGTCCGCGACCAGCGAGTCGTTCGTGTGCGAGTGTGCGAGTTTGCTGACCGCGCCGATGTCGCCCGTACCTACTGAATCGGTCGAGATATGCTCCTTGCCCCGTACGTAGAAGAGCTGGCCGATCCGCTCGCCCTGCTCCTGCACCGAGTTATAGACATGCGAGTTGGCGTTAAACGCGCCGCGGAAAACCCGGAAGTAGGAGACCTGGCCGACGTGCGGGTCCGCGATGGTCTTGAAAATCAGCGATTGGAGGGCGCTGCCATTCTCGGCCGCATGCTCCTCGCCTTTTGTCCATGGGGAGGCATCGGGCGCCATCTCGACGATCTGATCCATGAGCAGATCGATGCCGCGGTTCTGGGTCGAGGAGCCGCAAAAAACAGGTGCCAGCTCGCCGGCCCTTACCGCGCGGCGGAGTACCGGGACCATTTCCTCGATGGAGAGGTCCTGATCATCCAGGTACTTCATCATCAACTCTTCGTCCTGCTCGGCGACTGCCTCAACGAGCATCTGGCGGTATTTCCGACAGTCGTCCATGACCTCGTCGGGAATCGGCACGACCTGGCTCTCGCCGGACTGGGTGTCACCATAGAGGTGCGCTTCCTCGTGCAGGAGATCGACGAGACCGCGGAAGTCCTTCTCCTTACCGATCGGAAACTGCACGGGAACCACGCTTTTGCCGAAAGCGGCGCGGAGGCCATCGACCGTCCGGTCAAAATCGGCATTTTCCCGACTCATGCGATTGACGAAGATCATCCGGGCCACGCTGGCGTCGCACGCGAATCTCCAGCCGTTTTCCGTGCCGACTTCGACGGCGGATGCGGCATCCGCCACGATCAACGCGGATTCGGCCACGCGTATGGCCGCCTTGACCTCGCCGACAAAATCCGAATACCCGGGCGTATCAATCAGGTTGATCTTCGTATCACGCCATTCGAGCGGTGCCACCGCCGCGGTGATCGACATTCGGCGCTTGATCTCATCCTGGTCATAGTCACTGACAGTATTTCCATCTTCCGGCTTACCCATGCGAGTGGTTGCGTGCGCGGTGAAGAGCATTGCCTCAACAAGGGTCGTCTTTCCGGCACTGCCGTGACCGACCACAGCCACATTGCGGATGTGTTCAGGGGAATACTGTTTCAAGGCAAGACTCCTCGTCACGACGCAACAGCGCGTCGAATGCCGAGAATGTCCGCCCTGGCGCTCGTTCATCCCTGACGGCGGAGACGGATCAATCGTCGGCCCGGGTACCAGGTGGATGGCTACCGTCGCACGCCCCCGTGCAGGATTTCCATCGCATCCCGCCTCGCGCGTCATTCGCGTTTTGATTCACGCCGCGTCCGGCAAGGTTTGTCGAATTATTGAACACCCGGGGCCGATGTCAAGCGAATTCCGTCTCAATCGGCATTCATCTCATAGATGAGGCGAGTTCCGTTCAACGTCAGGTCTGGTTCATACTGACCGAGTGATCGAAACGGGGAGTCGGCGCGGGCCGCATATCCGCCGGTGACCAGGACCGCCGCCCCGGCGCCGATGATCTGGCGAATGTCGGTAACAAGGCCCGACACCAGGTGACGATGTCCCAGCACGATCCCTGCTTGAAGCGCGTCGACCGTGTTCCGGCCGATTGCGGACTCCGGCATGGCGAGGTCGACGGTGAAGAGACGTGCGGCCCGTGAAGTCAGCGCCTCCATCGACGCGCCGATCCCCGATGCGATCGATCCGCCCAGAAACACGCCGTCATCGCTGATGGCTTCGACCTTCGTCGCGGTGCCCAGATCGACGACGACACAGGCCGATCGGCAGTGATCCCACGCTGCGACTGCGTTCGCGATGCGGTCGGTTCCGACCTCATGGGGATTATCCATGCCAAGCAAGATGTTCAACCGCCGGCCCGAATGGGCGATCATCGGCTCGACCCTCAACCACTCGCGTGCGTACTCGGTCAGTGCGACGGTGGCCGCCGGGACGACTGAGCAGATGCAGACCGAATTGACGGCCCGCAAGTCGATGTCGTCGCGTTCCGCCAGCGACCTAAAGAGCGGAGCCCAGTCCGAACCGAGGGTTGCCCGGACCGTGCTGATTCGCCAGCGCGCGTTCCAGATGCCACTGATAGTGCTCACGCCGACAACAGTGTGGGTATTGCCGACATCAATCGCGAGAAACATGCATCCCTCGTCATACGCACTTACTCAGCACTATCAGTATATTGCGACTGAACCCAGAACCGGCATGCGGCTAGACTTGGCAGGCAATTTCGTGAACTGCCTGAGGACCCAATGCACCTCGAAACGAAAAATGAACGCGCCTGGAATATTGCGCTTGCGATCAGCATCGCCCTGTTCATCGGGCTGAGTAGTTTCGCGGGCGGGATCATCGCCGAGCGCAATTACTTCCGCCATCGTGAATCCGGCCAAAACCTCGACAAGGCAGAACAGGTGCGTGACCTGATCGAGGGCGAATATTTCGCCGCGCCGACTGATCCGACAGCCCGGGCTGCCTTCGACACCAAACTCGAGGATGCCGCCATCACCGGGATGATGGGCATCCTCGATGCGCATTCCCAGTTCCTGCCGCCGGCGGACACCGCCAATGTCAACCAGCAGCTCAGCGGTACCTACCAGGGCATCGGGGTCTGGAGCGACATCGTCGACGACAAACTTGTGATCATTCCGATGCCAGGTTCGCCGGCCGAAGAGGCGGGACTCAAGGCGGAGGACGTGATCCTGGCGGTCGATGGAACTCCGGTTGCGACCAAGGCAGTCGAAACGGCCGTCGAATCAATCAAGGGACCAGCGGGCACAAGCGTCACATTGAGCATCGAGCGCGCAAACCAACAGCCGTTCGATGTCTCCGTGACGCGTCGCGAGATCCCGAATTACTCGGTCTTCTATCGGGTGATTCCGGGCACGGGCATCGCCCACATCCAGGTCAGCATCTTTGGATCAGCGACGATACAGGAGCTTGATGCGGTACTTGATCGGCTCAAGCAGGACGGCGTGACCGGCATCGTGCTCGATCTCCGCAACAATGGCGGCGGGCTGGTAAGTGCGGCCCAGGAAATGATCGGCAGGTTCGTGCCCGAAAGTTCCGGCCCTGCCCTCGTCGAAGACGATTCGCCGCAGGCGGGCGACGAGACAAAAATCCCGATCGTCAGCGACGGCCGGCAGCCGGTGACGCTCCCGATGGTCGTGCTGGTCAACGGTGGTACCGCCAGCGCATCCGAGATCGTCGCCGGCGCCCTGCAGGACTATCACCGGGCGACGATTGTCGGCGAGCAGTCATTCGGGAAGGGTTCCGTGCAGCGCGTCCACGATTTGCCGGATGGCTCCAGCGTGCGAATCACGTTCGCGCAGTGGCTGACGCCGTCAGGCCGGTTGATCGAGGGTTCCGGAATCACGCCGGACGTCGCCGCCGCGGCTCCGGCAGGACCCGATTCACCGGATACGCAGCTCGAGCGCGCGGTCGCGCTCCTTTCGAACGGCAGCGGGTCTCCAGTTGCCGCCACGCCTGGCGCCGCGACTCCGGTGGCGTCGCCTGCTGCCCCATCGCCGATCGCCACACCAGCGATTTAACAATTTGTTCAGTTTCGTTTACCGGGTGATAACGAGCCGTTAACAGATCGTCGGTAGAGTGAAGTCATGATGACTTCACGTCGCGACGCCTGCCTGCACGTCGCGAACTTCATCCCAACGACACAGAGCAGCCCGATCAGGGAAACGGTGCCATGTCGGTAGAGGCAGCGGTTTCGTCTGATCCTCGGTCCGCTGAGATTGCCCAGGCGCTGCGGGGCTCCGGGCGCCGCCACGGGTCGGAGCGGGTAATCGAAATCCTGCTTGGAGCGTGCGCGGTTCTGTCGGTGGCCACGACCATTGGCATCATCATTGTCCTCTTCGAGCAGGCGCTTCAATTCTTCCGCACGATCCCGGTCAGCGATTTCCTTTTCGGTACCAAGTGGACGGCCCTGTTCAAGGACGGCGAGTTTGGCGTCATCCCGCTCGTGGCGGGCACGCTGTACATCGCGGCCCTTGCGATGGTCATTGCGATACCGCTGGGTCTGATGGCGGCAATCTTCCTGAGTGAATATGCCTCGCCCCGGCTGCGCAGCGTGCTCAAGCCTGGTCTGGAACTGCTGGCCGGCATTCCGACGATCGTTTACGGCTACTTCGCGCTCACCTTCATCACTCCGAACGTGCTGAAGTCGATCTCGCCCGCGACCGCTCCGTACAACGTCCTGGCCGGAGCAATCGCGGTCGGTGTGATGGTGCTGCCAATGATCGCGTCCCTTTCGGAGGATGCGCTGCGGGCGGTACCGCGTTCTCTGCGGGAAGCAGCCTATGGGCTCGGCGCGACAAAGCTCGAAGTGTCGACGCGAGTCGTGACGCCGGCGGCGCTCTCGGGCATCGTCTCGGCGGTCATCCTCGCGATCTCTCGCGCCGTCGGCGAGACGATGATCGTCGCGCTCGCAACCGGCTCAAAGGCTCAGCTGACCGCGGATCCGCGGGAGCCGATGCAGGCTATGACCGGATACATCGTTCAGGTGCTGTCTGGCGACGTTGCTCGTGGCTCGACGGTCTACTACTCGCTCTTTGCCGTCGGGCTGCTGCTCTTCTGTATGACGCTGGCCATGAACATCCTGAGCCAG
>DASQCG010000236.1:0-21175 GCA_035634825.1 Thermomicrobiales bacterium
CGCGCTCGTATGCCGAGACGATGGAGGCGTGGCGCTCCAGCTGCCCGCGCCTCACGATCTGGGAGGACGCACTCGCCGATGATCTTGTCCATGTCGAGGGCGGCAAGGGCACCCCATGGGGCAAGCAGATGGTCGCCCTCACTCCCCGGGGCCGGGCCGCGCTCAACGGCGGCTGAACGCAACACTCCTTACCCATGGCTCACGACTCACGTCTCACGACGCATGACTGATTTGGCGGCGTGGTGGCCGGCCATGCCGTGGACTCCGCCGCCGGGTGGGGTTGAGGAAGAGCAGAGGTAGAGGCGCTTGTTGGGTGTGGAGTAGGGATCGAGGCGGACGGCAGGGCGGGTGAAGATCTGGCGGATGTCCTGGAGGCCGCCGTTGATGTCGCCGCCGATGTAGTTCGGGTTGTAGTCCTGGAGGGCGCTCGGACCCATCACGGAGCGGGCGATGACCAGGTCGCGGAAACCGGGGGCGAAGCGTTCGATCTGGCCCTCGATGGCTCCGGTCATGTCCTTGTCCGAGCCGCTGGGGACGTGGCAATAGGCCCAGAGGGTGTGGTGGTCGTCCGGAGCGCGGGTCGGGTCGAACAGGCTCTGCTGGGCGACGATGACGTATGGCCGCTCCGAGTGGCGACCGGCGCAGGCATCGGCTTCGGAAGCAGCGATCTCTTCGTACGAGCCGCCGAGGTGGACCGTGCCGGCGCGTCGGCATTCTGGCGCCGTCCACGGGACTGGACCAGAGAGGGCCAAGTCGATCTTGAAGACGCCGGGTCCGTACCGGTAATGGCTGAGCTGGCGGCGATAGCGGCCGGGCACCTGATCGCCGGCGAGGGCGAGGAACTGGCGCGGGGTCGTGTCGAAGAGGATCGCGCGGGCATTCTTGTACTGCTCGATTGAGTCGACCGGCGTACTGGTCCGGATCTCGCCGCCGAGCGAGCGGAAATGGGCGGCGAGGGCATCGACGATCGCCTGCGATCCGCCGCGCGGGATCGGCCAATTGACGGCGTGGCCGAAGAGGGCGAGGGTGAGGCCGAAGGCGGCGGTGGTGAGCTGATCCATCCGCAGCATCGAGTGGGCGGCCATCCCGGCGAAGAGCGCGCGGGCGTTGCGTCCTTTGAAGCGAGAATGGACCAGCCCCTTGGCCGAGCGGAGACCGACCAGACCGAAGCGGGCCATCGCGATCGGGTGGCGAGGCGGGATCCGGAGTGGGCCGAGCAGCTCCGGGATGAGGATGTCCCGATCCCTGATCAGCGGGTTGAGCAAGCGCTTGTAGGCGTCTGCATCCGGGCCGAGCGAGGCGGCGGTCTCGTCCACTGATTTTGCCAGGACGACCGCGGTGCCGTCGTCGAAGGGATTGGCGAGGGCAAGCGGCGGCTCGATCATCTCGAGGCCATATTGAGCAAGCGGGAGTGTCCGGAAAAAGGGCGAGACGACGGCGAGCGGATGGATTGCCGAGCAGGGATCGTGCCGGTAGCCGGGCAGGGTCAGATCAAGCGTGCGGCAGCCGCCACCGATAGTATCTTTGGCCTCGAGGATGAGCACGGAGCGGCCGGCCTGAGCGAGCGTAATGCCGGCGGCTAGTCCGTTCGGTCCGGCGCCGATGATGACGGCGTCGTGGGTGCTGGTCACGAGGTCCTTTCTGCACGGCGACGATGGAGCAGGGCACTGGCCCTGCGCGGCAGGGCGGCCAGACGGACCAGCCCGTTTCGAATCGCCCCATTGTGCCAGATGTTTTTGGCGTTCTCCCATTGGTAGTGAGGATCTTCGCAAGTGACCTTCGTCTCCGGCTCGGCCGCGATGCCGAAATGGAGGGCGAGGTTTCGAAGTGTCTGGTCCCAGAACTCGTTTTCGCGGTGGTGGCCACCGAGGACCATGCCGATTTCGAAGAGAGGGTCGCTGGCGCGGATCAGCATCTCGACCGAGGCAGTGGTGATCGCGTCGTCGCGGTCGGCCGAGAAGTGGAGCCACCCGCTGAGCATGTGGCCCTCAGGCGTGATCAGCGTGAATCCCGTCGGCGTTGCGTCGACGAGGATGACGCCGGTCGAGAGCGTGGTCGCGGCCGGCATCTCGATGTTGATGACGGCCAGCTCGCCGGACTGGAAGGCGGTGATCGGACCGTAGAAGCGATTCTGACCGGGCCAGAACTCGCCGAAGTGCCGCTTCCAGGTGGCGATGACGTGCTCGGGCGGGAGATCGGCGCCGATCAGGCGGACGCGGTGAATCTTGCGCCACAGCTTGCCGAAGCCGTCCTCGGGGCCGGTCGGGCGCTGCTCATGGAGATCGAGGGCGTCGGCCTCCTCGAAGACCTCTGCATCGGGCTTGCCGGAATCTGGTTTGCCCGAGTCCGTCGGGGTGATTGGTGAATGGGCTCGGTTGTCCATGGCTCCCCTGTCCGCGAACGACATGAAGCCGACTGTATCAGCGGGCAGACGGACCGCAGGTACCGGGGATACCGATGAAGGCGAGCAGGCGATTTCTCCCTCTCCCGTGAATGGGAGAGGGCAGGGGTGAGGGTCGCTGCCGGGGTGTGGTACGCGGAACCGATCGCGTGATCCCACGGCCGCCCCGCGCTGAAGTGCGGGGCTTCTCTTTGTTGAGCCCGGGCATTTATCCCCGGGCGAGGCCGACGACCGGTTCGCACGCAGTGATCCGGTTCCCAATGAACGAGACGGCTCCGATCACGATACGGGCGGATCAGCGGCCCTCATCCCCGGCCCTTCTCCCGTGAACGGGAGAAGGGAGGATTTAGCGGAGGCGGCGGGCGGCGGCTCTGATCGGGATGGTGGGCATGTAAAGGGCGGTGCGAATTTGCGCGTTCTGCCAGACGTTGGTGACGTATCGCCATTGGCGGTGCGGATCGACCAACTCGACCTCAGTGATCGCTTCGCCCTGGATGCCGAAGTGAGACGCGACATTACGGAGCGTTTGCTCCCAGAAGGCGTTCTCGCGCTTGTGGCCCATGATCTCCATGCCGATCTCGAAGATCGGATCGCTGGCCCGCATCAAGATCTCGGCCTGGACGATCGGCGCGCCCTCTTCCGTGTACGAGGAGAAGGTGATCCAGCCGGCGAAGACATGACCTTGCGGCGTCATCAGCGAGAAGGACTCGTCGTCGGCATAGAGGACGAGGACACCGGTCGAGAGCTTCTGCTTGCCGGGCATGGCGAGGTTGATCACGGCGACATCGCCCGGGAGGAGACCGGTGATCGGGCCGAAGAAGCGGTTGCCGCTCGGCCAGAAGGAGCCGAAATTGCTCTTCCAGGTCGATATGACCTCTTCGGGCGCGACGTTGAGACCCTCGAGGCGGACATGGTGCCGCTTGCGCCACATGCGGCCGAAGCCCTGGGCCGGACCGGCCACGCGGCGGCCCTCGACGTTGAGGTTGATGGCGTCGTCCGGGATTCCGGAGACGCTGAGCTGGGAGACCGGCTTGGCCCAGCTTTCGCGGTCGCTGCGTTTGGCCGGCTCCGGCTGATCGGTAGTGGTGTCGGTGGGCTTGGTGTCGGTCGAGTCCATGGGCTGGCGTGCTCCGGGTTAGCGCTGCTCGGCGGCGGTGATTGCCGCTGCCTCGTCCGCTTCGATATGAATGGCCTCGTCGAGCCGGGTTAGGGAAAAGATATCGCGATAGTGGTCGGTCAGGCCACAAGCGTAGAGCTGCTGGCTCTGGCGGTTGGCACGGACGAGCAGGGTAACGAGCAGGCCGATGCCGCTACTGTTCATGTACTCGAGGTTCGCGAAGTTGAGGATGATGGCGCGAGTCTTGTCGCCGCTGGCCTCGTGGTAGGCGGTGGTCAGCGCCTGATCGGCCGCACGGGTGACCGAGCCGCCGATGTCGATCACGCTGATGGTCGGGCTGACGTGGCGGACGACGGTCGTGATGGTCGCTTCAGACATGTTGGTTCCTCCCCTTCCCAGTGGTTATTGATCTGAACGCTCAATCGGCCTCACGCGATTCATTTTCTGACGTAGCGCGGGGCCGCCGTGCCCCGCATTGGTGACTGGGAGCGACGCGCTTGATCGTTCGCACGTCCTCCCGCGAGATCATCGTGGCCTGCGGCCACAGCGCGGCACTGCGGCCGCGCGCTACGTTTCCGTGTCGGCATGCTCTTCGCTCAAAATGACGGTCAGCTCGACGGTGTGGCCGGTCGGGGTGTCGAGTACTTCGACCTGATCGACCATCTTCTCGATCAGGAAGAGGCCCCAGCCGCGCGGTGATTGCAGCCCGGCCAGTTTGGCATCGATGTTGGGCGTGACGACCTCCGGGATCGGGCCACCGCGGCCGCCGTCCGAGATGCGGACATGCAGGCGGTTGCCGTGGCGGATGACCTCGATGCCGACCGACAGGTCCTGGCGGAAGTGGTTGCCGTGCTCGGCGGCGTTCATCACGGTTTCGGCGGTGGCGGTGAACAGTCGCTGGCGCTGGCTGTCGGTCAATGGCAAATCGGCGACGGCGACAAGGACCTGGTCGGCCGCGACACGCTCCGTGTCGGGCGCGCTCGGGACACTGAATACGGAAATCGTCTCCGGCTCGGCCGGCGCCTCCTCCTGAATCGGTTCAGGATCGGGCAGGCGGGTCACACTGATCAAGGTCACATCGTCTTCCTGTTCCCACGATGGGCCGGCGAACTCTTGCTGCACGGCCAGCAGTGCCGGGATAAGCGGCGCGCAATTATCCATCCCTGCGATCGTTGCGGTGATGCGATTCGTGCCGAACATCTCGCCGGCGGGATCGTGCGTCTCGGTCAGGCCGTCGCTGAAGCAGATCACGGTCGAGCCGGGCGTGAGCGTGATCTCGCCCTCGTCGTAGGTGCGGCCGGGCAGCATGCCGAGTGGCCAGCCGCTGGCGCTCAACTCCTCGACCCCGTTCGGGCCGCAGAGGTTGGGCGCGCACTGGCCGGCGTTGGCAAAGCGGAAGCGACCGCTGCTGGTGTCGAGAATCGCGAAGAAGCACGTCACGAACATGCCGGGCGGGATCTGCGCGCAGAGGTCGTCGTTGGCGCGGGCGAGGACCTGACCGGGCAGGATGACGCGCTGCGCGGCGGCACGGATCAGGGTCCGGACCGTGGCCATGACCAGCGCGGCCGGCACGCTTTTGTCGCTGGCATCGCCGAGGACGATCCCGAGCAGGTCGCCGGGCAGCGGAATGATGTCGTAGAGGTCGCCGCCGACGACCCGGGCCGGCTTGTACCAGGCGTCGAGCCGCCAGCCGGCGATATTCGGCAGCGACTCGGGCAACAAGCTGCGCTGGATGATCTCGGCGACGCGCAGCTCCTCGGTCGTGGTCTGGTGGGCGCGTTCGGCGAGGTCGACTCGGTGCGCGAGGCGGGCGACGCGGATGGCGGGCGCGGCCAGGCCGGCGATCTCATCCAGGGTCGCGATCAGGTCGGCGGAGAGCGCGGGCGCGGGGATCGCGATCAGGCCGACGAAGGTGCCGAGCGAGACGAGCGGGACCACGACGCCGGCATCGAGGGCAGCCAGCGCCGGGGAATTGACCGGGATTTGGGCGCGCAGGCGGGTGGTCGGGTAGGCGATTGCCCAGGTCACCAGGGGGTCCTCGGACGTATACGCGGGGAGATTTCCGGGATCGGTCCAGTGCTGCGCGATATCCGGCGGCGCCCAAAACACGGCGTTGGCAGGCTGGACAACAGCGCGGACGATCTGCTCAAGCTCATGGACGAGCGTGGTGAGGTCGGCCGGCTCACGAAGCCGGGCGCGGAAAAGATCGAGCCAGGGACGCATCGACAATGGTTCAACCTGCCACGGAATACCCGGATGATGGGTGCGGCGACATGATCACGTATGATAGTTCGCACGACCGAAATATCTGCTGGCCAATCAGGATGAAGGTGGCGCACCTCGCATCCGAACTCACGGGATCAATCTCGGCGTATGCACTGATGCGATGACCAATTCGCCACCACTGCCGATTCCACTGACTCCCTTGATCGGGCGCGATATCGAGTTGACCGACCTCGATGATCTGTTGCGCCGTCCGGCTGTGCGGCTGGTCACGCTGACCGGTCCCGGCGGGGTCGGCAAGACGCGGCTGGCGCTGCACGTGGCCGGACGGCTCTGGGATGCCTTTCCGGACGGGATCTGGCTGGTCCGGCTGGAGGCGATCCGCGAGGTCGAGCTTGTGCTGGCGACGATCGCGCAGGCGGTCGGGATCGCCGACGCCTCGGCGAGCGATCTGGCCGAGCACATCGTGAACTGGCTCGGGCCGGGCCGGCACCTTTTCCTGATCGACAACTTCGAGCAGGTGGCCGAGGCGAGTCCGGTGCTGGCCGATCTGCTGCAGCGCAGTCCGGGCCTGAAGCTGCTGGTGACGAGCAGGACCTCGCTCGGCGTCTATGGCGAGCACGACTACCCGCTCGGACCGTTGCCGCTGCCCGCGTCGGTCGACGGATCGAGCGTTGCCGCCCTGCTGGGATACCCGGCGGTGCGACTCTTCGTGGATCGGGCGACCGAGGTCAAGCCGTCCTTTGCGCTGACGGCCGACAACGCGGCCGATGTCCTGGCGATTTGCCAGCGGCTGGACGGTCTGGCACTGGCGATCGAGTTGGCTGCCGCGCGGATCAAGGTCCTGACGCCGACCGCGCTGCGGGAACGGCTGACCAATCGGCTGCGGATGCTGACCAGCGGCGCCCGGAGTTTGCCGATCCGGCAACAGACGATGCGCGGCGCGATCGCCTGGAGCTACGAACTGCTCAGCGCTGAGGATCGGCGGGTGTTCCGGCTGCTGGGCGTCTTTTCCGGCGGTTTCGGGCTCGATGCCCTTGAAGCGGTGGTCGAGGGGCGCAATGCGGCCGGTGGCGCTGAGCAGATCGATTTCGACCTGCTCCTTGAGCAGATGACCGATCTGGTCGATCACAGCCTGGTGCGCCGAGTGGATCAGGACGAAGATGAGCCGCGATTTGCGCTCTTCCAGACCATCCAGGAGTACGCCACCGACCTGCTTGAGGAGACCGGGGAGGACGCTGGATCGCGACGGGCGCATGCCGAGTGGGTCGCCGATCTGGTGCTACGCGCGGAGCCGGAGCTAACGGGTCCCGACCAGATGGCCTGGTTCGAGCGACTGGAAAGCGAGCACGACAACATCCGGGCGGCGTTGACCTTCGCGATCCATGCGCAGGAGGCCGATCTCGGGCAGCGGATTTGCGGCCATCTCTGGCGATTCTGGTGGCTGCGCGGTCACCTGACCGAGGGGCGCCGCTGGCTGGAGCAGGTGCTGGCAATCCCGGGACAGGTTTCGGACTCAACTCACGGGTACGCCGTGTTCGCGCTGGCTGCGATGCTGGAAGAGCTCGGCGACTCCGAGGAGTCGGTAGGCATCTACCGGGAGGCGCTGGCACTGGCCCAGACATGCGGGGATGAGCGGTTACAGGCACATTCGTACAACGCGCTTGGGAACGTTGCGCTTGTGCAGGGGAACTACGACGAGTCCGTTGCCCTGAGTGGGGAGGCGTTGGCGCTGTTCGAGCGGCAGGGCGACCAGCGCGGAATGGCCGGGTGTCACCATAACGTTGGCACGGTCGCCCTGCACCAGGGCGATTTTGCGGCGGCCGAAGCAGCATACCGGCGGGCGATGGAAAAGATCGCGGCGATCGGGGATGAGCGGTCCCGCGTGCTGATCCTGAGCAATATCGGCGTGATCGCATACGAGCGGCGTGATTTTGAGACGGCGCGGAACGTCCAGGAAGAGTGCTCCGAGGCGATGCGGGCGATGGGCGACGAGGTCGGGCTTTGCGGCGCACTCGGCAATCTGGCCGGGGCACTGAATGAGCTTGGCGATACCGAGCGAGCAACGGATAACTTCCGGCAGGCGCTGGAAATTGGGGAGCGGCTCGGTCTCAAGCGCAATCTCGGATACATCCGGTCCGGTCTCGGGCATATTTCGAGTGATCGGGGAGAGTATGCCGACGGGGCGGAGCACTTCGCCGCGTCACTGACCGCGTTTCATGAGTGCGGCGCCCCGGCGGAGATGGCCAATGTGCTCGGGTCCCTCGCAGAAATGGCCGATACCCTGGGCGATCCGGTGCTTGGGGCGCGGCTGTTTGGCGCATCCCGGGGCATCCGCGACGCAATCGGCACCAACCATTCCCCGAATCAGATCGAGGACTACGAGCGGGTCCTGGGGTTGGTCCGCGCGGGAGCGGGCGATGAGGCATTCGAGGCGGCCTGGGCGGCCGGTATGGCAGCGCCACTCGACGAGATCGTACGAGATGCCTTCACGGTGATCCAGCTCGCGAATGCGACACCGCAAGACCCGCGCGAAGTGGAGCTCGAGCGCAAGACGGGACTGACCGCGCGGGAGATCTCGGTCATCCGGCAGTTGGTCGCCGGCAAATCGAACCAGGAGATTGCCGATGCGCTCGGCTTGAACCTTGGCTTCGTGACGACCGTGATCGGCCAGATTCTCACCAAGCTGGGCGTAGATTCCCGGGGTGGGGTGACAGCGTACGCGTTCAAATGGGGGATAGTGTGAGTTGAGGGTTAAGGGAACGAAAAACGGAAAACCAACGATGAAAAACCCATCCAGAAACTGGAAACGAGAAACTGGAAACTCGTAACTGACCACTGATGACCGCGCATTCCGCCATTCCCATGCCGATGACGCAGTTGATTGGGCGCGATATCGAGCTGATCGATATCGATGTCCTGCTGCGCCGGCCCGGCACGCGATTGGTGACGATTACCGGGCCGGGTGGGGTCGGCAAGACCCGGCTGGCATTGCAATTGGCGCAGTCGCTGCGGAGCGCGTTCCCGGACGGACTCTGGTATGTACCGCTGGAGTCGATCCGCGCGGTTGAGCTGGTCATTCCCACTCTTGCGCAGGCCGCCGGCGTGGCAGATGACGGAGCCGGTGATCCCGGCGAGGCGCTGGCTGTGACGCTGGGATCTGGCAACTGCCTCTTCATCCTCGACAACTTCGAGCAGGTAGCCGATGCCAGTCCTCTGCTGGGCTCTTTGCTCCAGCGCTGCGCCGGCCTGAAGCTGCTCGTCACCAGCCGGACCTCGCTCGGGATCTCCGGGGAGCGGGAGTACCCCCTGAATCCCTTGCCGGTGCCAGGGCATGGCGGCAGTCAGGTCGCGGCACTGATGGAGGCGCCAGCGATTGCCCTGTTCGTCGAGCGGGCGCGGGAGGTCGATCCCCGGTTCGATCTGACCGAAGGCAATGCCGAGGCAGTGCGGGCGATTTGCCAGCGGCTCGACGGCTTGCCCCTGGCGATCGAGCTGGCAGCGGCCAGGATCCGGGTCCTGACGCCGGCGGCGCTGCTCGATCGACTCGGGAACCGGCTGCAGGTGCTGACCAGCCGGAATCGCGATCTGCCGGAGCGCCAGCAGACGATGCGGGGCGCGATTGCCTGGAGTTATGAGCTGCTCGCGCCGGAGGATCAGCGGCTCTTCCGGTTGCTGAGCGTCTTCAACGGCGGGTTCGATCTGCCGGCGCTGGAGGCGGTGGTCGGACATCTCGATGCCGAAGCGCCACCGGATGCGTTCGAGTTGCTGGATCAGCTCACGGCGTTGGTCGACCAAAGCCTGGTGCGGCAGGTCGACCGCTCCAGGGAGCAGCCGCGGTTCGCGATGTTCCAGACAATCGACGAGTTCGCGGCGGCGGAGCTCGAGGCGCGGGGAGAGGCACCAGTGGCCCAGCGCGCGCACGCGGAGTGGGTCATTGCCCTGATCGACGAAAACGCCCCGCGCCTGGACGGCCCGGACCAGATCGAGTTGCTGGACCATTTCGAAATGGAGCACGACAACATTCGTGCCGCGCTGACCTACGCGATCGAGCAACAGGACGCCAGCCTTGCGCACCGGATCGGCGCGCTGCTCTGGAACTTCTGGCACTTGCGGGGTCACCAGCAAGAAGGCCGCCGTTGGTACGAGCAGATTCTGGCTCTGCCCGGCGGGGAACCGACGAAAGACTATGCGTATTGCCTGCGCGGCGCGGGCGAGATCGCGTCGGAGCAGGGCCGTTTTGCCGAAGCAGCGCAGCTCTATGAGGAAGCCCTGGAGATCGTGCGGCCGCTCGGCGAGAAGCGCCTGGAGGCAAAAATCATCGGCCCGCTCGCCAATGCCGCCTATGGCCAAGGTCATTTCGACGAAGCGTCTCGTCTCAATCGCGAGGCGATCGCCATCCACGAGATTACCGGTGACCGGCGCGGGTTGGCGACGTGCTACAACAATCTGGGTACCGTCAGTATGTATCTCAATCGTCTCGATGAGGCCGAGGCGGAGTACGGCCAGGCACGCGAGATCCTGCACGGACTCGGTGACCGCCGCGGCGAGCTGGTGGTCCTCGGAAACATCGGCACGGTCGTCCGCTCCCGGGGCGATTTCGAACGCTCCGTCCAGATCTTCGAGGAAGTCCTGGCCGGGATGCGCGAGATCGGCGACGAGCGAGGTATCGCCAGCGCCCTTTCGAACCTTGGCCTGGCCTTCACTGATCTCGGTGATCTGGACCAGGCGAAGGCGTACTGCTTGCAGGCGATTGAGATCCTGGAGCGGATCGGCTTCGTCCGGAGCCTTGCGCTGGCCCAGTTGTCGGTTGCTGACATCGCGATGACGCGCGGCGAGAACGCCGAGGCAATCACGTGGGCCACCGAGTCGCTGGGCAACCTGGTGGCCTGCGGAGATATCCCATCCAGCGGAGTGCTTCTCGGCATGCTGGGGGATCTTGCCTTCAATGTCGGCGAGCCGGTGCGGAGCGCGCGGCTCTTCGGCGGCGCGTTGGCCCAGATCGAAGCGGCGAATGCGCAGGAAGCGATCTCGAATCCCGAGCAGTACGAGCAGAGGATTGGCCGGACGCGCGAGGCTCTTGGAACTGACCAATTCGAAACTGAGTTTGCGACCGGAAAGGCGACGGCGCTCGATGACCTGTTGCGATCAGCCCGGGAGTTGCGGGAGATCGCGGTGTCGGCCCCGAGTGATCCAGAGCTGGCGGCTATTGAGCAGCGGACGGGGCTGAACGCGCGCGAGGTGCGGGCGCTGCGGTTGTACGTAGCTGGTCACTCGAACCAGGAGATTGCCGATGCGATCAGGATCAGCCTGACGGAGGCGGTCGCGCTGGTGGGGCGGGTCCTGACGAAGATCGGCGTTGATTCGCGGGCCGAGGCGACAGCGTTTGCCTTCAAGAATGGACTGGTTTGAGGTCGTGAGACGTGAGACGTGAGACGTGAGACGTGAGACGAGGGATCAGGGGTCAGGCCGCCAAAACCTAAAACCTCGCTCAGTGGGTGCGCAGGTAGCGGTTGAGGATGACCGTGTCGTAGCCGAGGATCATGAGCACGACGAAGACGACGATCGAATTGCGGAGCGGGTGGCGGGCCGCCCAGACGATGTGCGCGGTGGGAGGGCAGGCGACATCCGGGTCGACCCTGCTGTTCGGATCGAGTTCGGCCTTGCACTCGGCGATCTCGGTTTGGGTCGGGGGATTATCTTCGGCGATGACCTTGATCTCGTAGAGCGCCAACCAGGTCATCGTGGCAACGAAGAGGGCGATGGCGGTGAGCCAGATCGTGGCCCTTCGGCTGATCAGGAAGCCGGTCGGGCCGGTAGATTCGGGGATGGGCGGATGCGGACCTGGCACGCGTGATCCCGGTGGGTGGGAGGCACCGGTCGCCAATTGGACCGGCCAATCATCAATGCTACCTGATGGGTTGCGGTGGCCCGACCATTTGATGCGCACCAACGCCCATCTGTAGGGATTTGCCGTGGCAAATCCGCCCCTTCCTGGAAACCCGCGAGCCATGTAGGGGCAGATGGCAATCTGCCCGCCGGCCGCCCGTACACGCGTTGCCGGATACCAACGCGATTGCCGTCACAGTGCGGGGCAAGGAGTCCTTGGTCGAAGTGCGGGCAGATTGCCATCTGCCCCTACACCCGGATTGGCGGACGCGATGCGGGTTTGCCACGGCAACCCTCTTCATGTGGTTGGAACAGGAATGAATCAGCCCGGGTTTTTGGCCCGGGCTGGTTGTGCGTTATGCGGTTTGGGTGGGTTGGCGGCGGCGGGACTTGCGGCGCTGGCTGAAGCAGGCATCGCAGTAGACCGGGCGGCTGAGATCCGGCGCGAACCGGAGCGTGGCCGTACCTCCGCAGCTGGTGCAGGTGGCGGTATGCTCGCCCTTCGGCTGCTCGGCCGGGGTCGATTCCACCGGGCGCTCCTCGCGGACCGGGAACGACGGTCGTCCGCTTCCATTCGGCGCGATCGAGCCGTAGCCGGCCCTGCCGTCCGAGTGGCGGGAGACGCCGCGATTCCGGAACGAGAACTTCTCCTGGTCGATCAGGTCCTCGATCTGGAACGAACCGCGCAGTGTTCCATTGCCATGCTCGGACGAACCGTTCGAGCGGGGGTCCGTGCGGCGCTCGCGGACCATGTCCGAAACGACCGAGATCGAGGACGAGCGGCGCTGCGGCGTTGCCGGTTGGACCGGCTGCTGGTCGCGGCGCGATGACCGGCGTGAGCGGTCATTGGTCGTTGGTCGTTCGTCTCGGGTGGTCGGGGTTCGAGGTTCGGTTTTCGGTTTTCGGGAATCCGGGCGAGCAGGTTGATTGCCGTTTGCCCCGAGAGCCCGGCTTCTCGACTTCTCGACTTCTCGACTTCTCGACTCCTCGACTGCTCGCCTCTCCACGACGCGCGGCGCTGCATCCGTGCGGCGGGCGTTGGTCCAGGGCTGGCGCGGGATCTGCCGGCCATGACCGCGCATGAGCTGGCGCCACTTGTCGGCGTCCTCATCGGACAGCAGCGTGATGGCGGAGCCGGCCTTGCCCATGCGGCCCGTGCGGCCGATCCGGTGCTGGAGCAGCTCGGACGACTCTGGCAGCTCGAAGTTGATGACGTGGTCGACCGCCGTGACGTCGATACCGCGGGCGGCGACGTTGGTGGCGAGCAGGATCGCGATCTTGCCGGCCCGGAAATCGGCCATGACCTGGTCGCGCGCGTTCTGGGACATGTTGCCCTGGAGCGCGGCCACCGGGTATCCGGCCGCCTGCAACTGCTTGGCCAGCTTCTTGACGCCGTGCTTGGTGCGGCCGAAGACGATCACCTGACCGTCGCCGCGGGCGTCGAGAAGATCCTTGAGCGCGTCCATCTTGCCGCCGGCCGGGACGTCGTAGGCGATGTGGTCGATTTGGGTCGTTTCGGCTTGCGTCGGCGCGATTGCCACCCGCTCGGGGTTGCGCAGGTGCTTGTGGGCAGCGTCATTGACCCATTCCGGCATGGTGGCCGAGAAGAGGGCGGTCTGGCGCTCGCGCGGGGTCCAGGACAGGATCTTGGTGACCTGCGGGCCGAAGCCGCGATCGAGCATCTCGTCGGCCTCGTCGAGAACGAGGAAGCGGACGTTATCGAGGCGGAGGTCGCCCTGGCCGTAGAGATCGGCGACGCGACCCGGCGTGCCGACGACGATCTGGGCGCCGCGACGAAGCGCGTCTTTCTGCGGACCCATCGCGCGGCCACCATAGACAAGCACGGTCTTGATGCCGGTTCCCTCAGCAAGGGAGTGGAGCACGCTGCCAACCTGGACCGCGAGCTCGCGGGTCGGGGTCAGGACGAGGACCTGGACGGTCTTGATCGCGGCATCGACCGACTCGACGGCGGGAATGCCGAAGGCGAGGGTCTTGCCGGAGCCGGTCCGGGACTGGCCGATGAGATCGCGTCCCGCGAGCAGGATCGGCAGGCTATCGGCCTGGATCGGCGTCGGGATAGTGATGTTCATGCGGGTCAGCGCGGCGTGAGTCGTCCCGGGCAGATCGAGATCGGCGAACGACGAGATCGCCGAATGAATGGATGAATTGGTCGAAGGCACAAAAAAGCTCCTGAGTACGCGTGCAGAGAAACGCCATGATGGCGAACGGTGTCAGATCACGGGGAACCGACTGGAAGCGGATCATGCCGCCCAGTCATCCCCCTGCTGCACGCTGCACAGGTACAGGAGCTGAGCGTGGCGCACGCGGACGTAAACCGCGTGGTCGCATTCGTGATTACGAGTATGACATAAAAGAGTCGGGAAGTCGAGCAGTCGAGTAGTCGAGCAGGCGAGGAGTTGGGGCGATAGGTCCAACGCTAGAAACTAGAAACGAGAAACGAGAAACTCCGCCAACGTCCAACGTCCAACCACTGTAGTCCAGGCATCGCTCGTTGGTAGTTGGCCTGACTATCGCGCTGCTCCTCCGGGGTAGGGTTGGGGTAGCTGGTGTGCGACGACGCAGATCCGGCTGCCACCCTGTGAAGGAGGAATGTGCCCATGCATGTTCATAAGCGAATTACCGTTGAACGACCGCGGCCACAGGTCTATGCCTTCTGGCGCAACCTGACCCAGCTGCCGCAATTTATGGATCACCTCGCCTCGGTCCAGGGCGATACGGAGGGCATCACCCATTGGCGGGCCAAGGGACCGGCCGGGAGCGTCGAATGGGATGCGGAGATAGTCGAGGACAAGCCGAATGAGCTGATCTCGTGGCACTCGCTCGAGGGCTCCGACGTCCGCAACTCGGGCGCGGTCCGCTTCTTCGATGCCGGATCGGGCGGAACCGAGGTGGCCGTCGACATCTCGTACGACCCGCCGATGGGTCGGCTGGGCAATCTGGTCGCCAGCATATTGGGAGAGTCGCCCGATCAGGAGATCGGAGCGGATCTGAAACGATTCAAGCAGATTATGGAGAGCGGTCAGGCCGATATCTCCGGCAATCCTGCCTCCGCTGCGACCCCGTCGGCTGATGCGCCACGGGCGGCGAGGGCCGAGCAAGAGCTGGTTGCATCCCGTGGGGAGACGCACGCGGCCACAAACCAGGGCCGGTACGAGACCGACCTCGATCCGCAGAAGTTGGACAATGATGCGCCTGGTGACGAACTGATCATCGGCGGACAGATGGTGGCCAACATCGGCTACGCGAGCACCGGCATCGTCGGTTCCACAGATCCGGCCGAGGCCGGGGTGATTGGCGCGACGCGTGGGTCGGTGCCGGGCTCCGATTCGGACCTCGCCAACGATGTCGATCCCGATCAGCTCGGTCTTCGCCATGGAAAGGACCAGAACAAGTTCGACCCGAACGATCGCGACCTCGCGGAACCCGGCGGGCCAGATCACGACATCGCATACCGGCCCTCTGGCGCGCCGATCTGACAGCGTTTCGGTCGACAGGTTTTCACAACCCATTCAGGTCGCAGAGCGGCGGGACAATCCACCCGCCGTTTTGCATGGCCATGTGGTTGACTGTCGCCACCTGATCGTGGTTTCTTGCCCGAGGTTGCGATTGGTAGTCAGGGTCGGGGAGACAGGCATGCGCTGGGATCCGCAGCAGTACGGTCAATTCAGCGACGAGCGGAGCCGCCCGTTCTTCGATCTGGTCGCCCAGGTCCGGGCCGAGGCGCCACACAGGGTCGTTGATCTGGGGTGTGGATCGGGCGAGCTGACCGCGACCCTGGCCGGGCGCTGGCCCGAGGCCGACGTGATCGGCATCGACAGCTCGCCGCAGATGATCGAGCGGGCGAAATCGCTGACCGACGTACCGGCCAATCTGCGTTTCGGGGCCGGCGACATCGCAAATTGGCGGATCGATCCCGGCGTCGACGTCATGGTCAGCAACGCGGCCTTGCAGTGGGTGCCGCCGCATCGAGAGCTGATCCAGGAATGGGCGCGAATGGCCTCGCCCGGGACGTGGCTGGCCTGGCAAGTCCCGGGTAATTTCGGTGCGCCCTCACACGTGCTGATGCGTGAATTGGCGGAGTCGGACGAGTGGTCGGGGCGATTGGCCGGCGTGCTGCGCCACAACCAGCCGGTCGCAGAGCCGGCAGAGTACCTGGCGATGCTGACCCGCGAAGGGTTCGCGGCGCAGGCATGGGAGACGACCTATCTGCACGTGCTGCAGGGACCGGATCCGGTCCTCGAGTGGGTGCGGGGGACCGCGTTGCGACCGATCTTCGCCGTGCTGGACGAAGCCGATGCCCGCACCTTCGAGGCGCAGTACGCCGCCCTTCTCCGTGAGGCCTACCCGCCCAGCGAGACGGGCACAATCTTCGAGTTCCGCCGCTTGTTCTGTGTGGGGCAAAAGGGATAGGCGCGGAGTTGGTTAAGGGTTAAGAGTTAAGGGTTGAGGGAACGGAAAGATAGCCGATGGCCGGTACGCCCAATTCCAAAACCCAAAACCCAAAACCTAAAACCCAACGGCGGGGCATGGCCCATATCGATCATTGGTTTGCGTGGAGATGAGGTTGAAACTTGATGGGGGTGGGAGGCGTTGGGGGTGATAGAGCCAGTCAGGGTGGCGGTCGGTTGGCGTGTCCGCGAACCGGCGCACTGGAAGGGGGAACCATGATCCGACGGCTTTCTGCATTGGTGATGATCTGCGCGCTGGCGCTCTCCGGGTTGGCGGGGATCGTACCGGCGGCCGCGCAGACCGGCATCACCGTCAACATTCGCACGGTCGATGCCCAGACCGGGGAGTCGATCCGCTCGGCCTGCTTCGTGCTGGTCGACTTCAGCAATACCGGTTGTGATGAGAACGGCGACGGCCTGATCCGATACGAAGGCGTCCCGGCGGGCGATTACCTGGTCGATCAAGTCCAACCGGCGGCCGGCTATGTGACCGTCCATGACATCCCGATCACGGTCAAGGCCAGCCCGGCTACCCAGACGTTCACCATCCAACTCAACCCCGTGGAGTCCAACCCCGCGCCGGCGTCGAGCGATGAGGTGACGCTGTTTATCCGCACGATCGATGCCGCAAACCAATTCGCGATCACCGATGTCTGCTTCGTGCTCCAGGACTTCAGCAACGAGGGCTGCGACGACAACGGCGATGGCCGCGTGGC
Organism: Thermomicrobiales bacterium; assembly: GCA_035634825.1. Classification (GTDB taxonomy): domain Bacteria; phylum Chloroflexota; class Chloroflexia; order Thermomicrobiales; family UBA6265; genus DASQCG01. The sequence goes on from DASQCG010000236.1 coordinate 16,816, forward strand.
CTTCGAGGGGCTGAAGGACGGCCAGGCACTCACCGTCGTCCAGACCAGCCGGCCGGATGGTTACCTGCCGGTCGGCGACTTCCCGGTCACGATCGTCAACGACGGCGGCCAACAGACGGTCGATGTCGTGATGAGCCAGGACCGCTCGACGACCGACACGGTCGATGTCTCGGTCGTGCCGTACGACGCCGCGACCGGCGGCGGGCTGACCGGCGCCTGCGTGATCTTCTTCGGCGGCAGCAACGAAGGGTGCGATGACAACGGCGACGGCCGGATCACCTTCGAGGGCGTCCCGGTTGGCAGTTACCTGCTGCGCGAGACGCAGGCGCCACAGGGCTATCAGGCGGCGCCGGACCGTTGGGTCGCGTTGCAGGTGACCGGGCGGACCCTCTACCTCGATCATGCGCCGGCCGAGCAGGTCGAGCCGAAGCATCAGGTCGACGTCGCATTGGTGACGCGTGATCCGAAGACGGGCGATCTGCTCGATGGGGCCTGCTACATCATCCTCGACGCCAGCATCGAAGGCTGCGACGAGAACAACGACGGCCAGGTCGACTACGAGGGCGTCGTGCCGGGGACCTATACGATCCACCAAACGAAGGCGCCGGCCGGCCACGCCACGATCAACGACTTCGAGGCGCAGATCTCCGAGTTCGATCCGGAGCAGTCGATCCTCATCAAGCAGGCGAAGGAACAGTACGCGCCAGGCTTCCGCAACGTCTCGGTGGCGGTCTACGACGTCGACAGCGGGCAACGGGTCAAGGGCGAGGACGTCTGCGTGGTGCTGGTCGACTTCAGCAACGAAGGCTGCGACCTGAACAGCGACGGCCAGATCGACTTCCAGGACGTACCGGTCGGCGAGTACACGATCAAGGCGACAAGCCTGCCGAAGGGGTACAACGTCTACTTCAAGGACAACCTGGTCGTCGTCGAGGAGACGAATCCGCTCTCGATCGCGAACGCGCTGCTGGTCATCGTCAAACCGTAGCCCGGATCAGGGCAACCGACCTGAAATGTAGGGGCAGATGGCAATCTGCCCGCGGTGGCCCGAACGCATGTTTCCCGTGCCGCGAACCTCATGCCAAATCGGTCCATGCGAGTACGGTGGTGAGGGAGCTTCGGGCAGATTGCCATCTGCCCCTCCATTCACAAGAGGCGTAGTCGGGACGCTGGCACCTTCAGCGTCCGGGGTCTAGGGTGAATGCGACTTCGAGACGGCGCGTCCGGATTGAGACCAATCCCGCCGCCGCGCGCGAGGAGGCGCCATGAGAGACAAGGACCTGGAACGAGAGCTCGATGCCGGCGAGGTGCCGGGTGATGAGATCCCGGGGCACCTCCAGAAGGAGGAGCATCACGGCATCGAGGCCATCTTCGACATGGCTGACTACTCGCTGACTGAAGAGGAAAGGATCGCCCTCGGCATCGAGCGGTTGGAGATCACAAGTCCGCTCGATGAATCGGAGAAGGCGGACGAGAACGGGGAGTCGACCGGGCCCGATCCTCAATGACGGATGTCGGCTGAAGCCGATCAGGCATCCTGCTGCCGTATCGTCCCGGCGGGACATCCGGCCCTCAGCCCTGGATTTCAATCCGGGGCGCCGCCCGCCGATCGATTGCCGACGTAACACGGCACTGACCATCAATCCCGGGCGGCACAGAAATTCGAGGAGAAGGACAGGGTCCACTGACCCTGTCCTTTCTGTTGATCGCACGTAAGGAGCAGCACATTTGGAGACTGGATTGTGGCCGGTGGGCAGCCTCCGGCCGGATGACCGTGCCCGCTTTGCCGCCTACGACCGCTGGCGGGCCTTCTATGACGGCGAGCAGTGGACTGGGCGCCCGCTGCGCGGTGAGACCCGGCTGACCTTCAACTACGCCCGGGCCCTGACCCGCAAGATCGCCAGCTACGTCTACTCGGGGCCCGTCCGCTTCTCGGTCCTGCCGAACGGGGCGGACGACGCGATCGCGAATCGAGCCGAGATTGCGCTTGGACAGGCGGTTCGGGTAAACGGGCTGGACCAGCTCGACCTCGACCTCTGCATCGCGGCCAGCGTGCTCGGCGATGCGGCGGTCAAGGTGACCTGGGACGCGCGGTTGGCCCGGCCGGTTGTGGTTGCGGTCGAACCGGACGGCCTGACGGTCGGGACCGCGGGCGATGATCCCCGCCGTGTCGATCGGCTGGCGCACGGCTATTGGCTGATGGGCGAGCAGCTCGAGCCGGTGCTCGGCGCGCGGATCGACGGTTGGCAACCGGGCAAGCGCTACCGGGTGATCGAGACCTGGACCGATGCCGCGTGGACGGTCGCAGTCGATGGCTCGCTGGTGCAGGACGGACCGAACCCGTACGGCTGGATCCCCTACGTGATCGCCGTAAATAACCATGGGAATGGCCGCTTCTGGGGCGAGTCGGATCTCGTCGACCTGGTCGATGTCTGCCGCGAGCTGAACGGCCGGATGAGCGTGCTTGCCCGCGTGCTGGAGATGTCCGGTGCGCCGATCGCCGTGCTCGAGAACGTCGACGGCTCCGAGGGGATCGCGGTCGGCCCGGGCGCGAAGTGGGAGCTGCCGGAAGGCGCCAAGGCGTACCTGCTCGATCTGCTTCAGGGCGGCGGCGTTGGTCTTCATGTTCAGTACATCGATCTGCTCTACCGCGCGTTGCACGATCTGAGCGAGACCCCGCGGACTGCCTTCGGCGACTCCGGCCGGGCGCTTTCGGGCGCGGCGCTGGAGGTCGAGATCCAGCCGCTTGTCCAGAAGGTGCGGCGGAAGCGGCAGGGCTGGGAGGCATTCCACCGCGAGCGCAATCGGCGCATCCTCGACCTGCTCGAGCGGTACGGCGGCGCGCAGCTTAGCGGCCTGCGCGAGACCGAGACGATCTGGCCCAGCGTGCTGCCAAGCGACATCGACGGATCGGTCCGCAACGCGGTCGCCCTCGTCCAGAGCGGCATCCAGAGCCGCCGCACGGCCTACGCCTCACTGGGCGGAACGGACCCGGAAGGGGAACAAAGTCGGGTAGTCGAGGAGTCGAGCAGTCGCGGAGCCGAAATGTAGGGGCAGATGGCAATCTGCCTGCTGCTGGCCGACCACCGATTGCCCGGGCGTAAACACCCGGGCTGAAATATGAACCCGGCTGAAGCCGGCTGGTTCATCTATAGGGGGTTTGCCACGGCAAACCCCCTATAGGCGGGTCTTTGGTTTCCGTTTTTCGTTCCCTCAACCCTCAACCCTTAACTCTCAACCAACGCACGACATCTCAACTCACAGAAAGGACATCCATGACCACGCGACTTGACCTTCGGTTTGCCCTGCGCCGGAAGCTGGAGGATACGGGCATCAACCCGCTCTGGGACGACGCGCTGCTGAACGACACGCTCTGGAACAGCCTGGTTCGGCTCGGGGCTCGGATTCCGCTCGAGGCATCGGTCTCGGTGCCGATTCCGCCGAACACGACCAGCATCGTCGTCTCGCCGACGATCCTGAAGGAGCGGCTGCTGCGGGTGATCGACCCCCGCGGAGAGCTGGTGCCGGAGGCGCTCGCATTCGGGCCGAGCGGTCTGGGCGAGGCGCGGGCCTGGCGCTGGTTCAACGGTAGGTTGATCCTGAGCCGCCCGCTCGGGTCGGCCGAGACCTGGACGATCGAGTACCGGGCGGTCCGGACGATGCCGGCCGACGATGTCACGCCGGTCCAGATCGAGCCCGAGGATGAGCCGATCATGATCGCAATGGCGGCCGAGACGATCCTGCGCCGATATGCGACCGAGCAGATGAAGCGGCACGGCGTGGCCCGGGTTCCGCTGGCCTGCGCCGAGGCGATGATGACTGAAGCGGATCGCCTGCTGCGGGATCGCCGGCGGAATGTCCGCTCGGGCGTGCTGGCGGTGCTGGCGTGACGCCGATCGGCTGGGATCCCGGCGATGGTGGCGGGGTGGCCGATCCGCCCCGCGCGGAGCCGCATCCAGATTTGCCGGACGACCCGTGGGAGCGGTGGCGGGAGGCCTACCCTGTCATCTGGGAGACGTGGCGGACAAGCGGAGACGAGCGCGTCTGCCCGATTTGCGGCCCGTTGGCCGGCGTCGAGTACCGGGCCGGCGAAGGCCCAACACCACCCCTCCACGCCAACTGCCGCTGCACCCGCGAAACCACCCGCGTCGAATGGCTTCTGCGGTAAACACCGCAGTTCCTGACAAACGGTATCTGTAAGGGTTTGCCGTGGCAAACTCGCGGTTGAACCCCTCAACTTGTTGTCGGTGGTCGGACCGCGGACGGGCACTGGCACCCGGCGAGCCGCCGTTGAGGCAGGGCGGGTTTGCCACGGCAAACCCCTACACTGGGGACGGAGGTGATGAGATGGGATTGACGC
>DASQCG010000237.1:0-5626 GCA_035634825.1 Thermomicrobiales bacterium
CTTGTCGTTTTCCGTTTACTACGAACCGGTCCGTTTTCGGCCGGGTTGAGGAATATGGCAGAGATACGATGGTTCGGCCATAACTGCTTCCGGATTCGCGCCAAAGAGGCGACGGTCATCATCGACCCCGTCGGCAAGAACACCGGCTACGCGATGGCCAAACAAACGGCTGACATCGTCCTGCTCTCGCACGATCACCCGGGCCACGCCAACCTGAACGGCGTCAAGCCGGGTTACCAGATCGTCGAGGGTCCGGGCGAATATGAGATGCACGATGTCTTCATTACGGGCATCCGCACCTATCACGACGGCGAGAAGGGCGCGCAGAACGGGTACAACACCGCCTATTTGATCGACCTCGAGGGCATGAAGTTCTGCCATCTCGGCGATCTCGGTCACATGCTCAACGAGGACCAGCTCGAAGTCCTCAACAGCTGCGACATCCTGATGATTCCGGTCGGCGGTGGGTCGGTCATCACGACCGAGCAGGCGGCAGAGCTGATTGGTCAGCTCGAGCCGAAGGTAGTCCTGCCCATGCAGTACGCGACCGCGATCGGCGATAAAGACCTCGCCACGCTCGAGCCCTTCACGAAGGCATTAGGCGTGACCGTTCCGGAGGCCGAGGAGAAGTTGACGCTTCGCAGCTCGGATCTGTCCGAGACCGTGCGCTTGGTCGTTTTGACGCCAGAGGCAGAGGCAGCGCGCAAATGATCTCAGGTCATCCCCGCGCGAGTACACGATATGGACGCACCGGGAGGCGGCGCAGCAGCGTCGCCTCCCCTCTTTTTGCCCGAATTATGTGGAATAGCGAGATGCGGAGGGGAACATGCCACAGTACATCTTCGTAACCGGCGGCGTCGTCTCATCAGTCGGAAAAGGCATTACCACCGCGTCGATCGGCCGGATGATCAAGGCCCGCGGGATGAGCGTCTCGATCATGAAGCTCGACCCGTATCTGAACGTCGACCCCGGCACGATGTCCCCATATCAGCACGGCGAGGTCTTCGTGACCGACGACGGCGCCGAGACCGACCTCGACCTCGGCCACTATGAGCGATTCATCGACGAGAACCTTTCCCGCGCCTCGAACGTGACCACCGGCCAGATCTACTCGGCGGTGATCCAGAAGGAGCGGCGCGGCGACTACCTCGGCGGCACAGTCCAGGTCATCCCGCACATCACGAATGAGATCAAGCACCGGATCATGCTCGCCTCGAAGCAGCACAACTCCGAAGTCGTGATCTGCGAGGTCGGCGGCACAATCGGCGACATCGAGGGACAGGCCTTCATCGAGGCAATCCGCCAGATGCGCCGCGATGCCGGTCGCCAGAACGTGATGTATATCCACGTGACGCTGGTTCCGATCCTGGGCAGCAACGGCGAAATCAAGACCAAGCCGACGCAGCAGAGCGTGCGTGAGCTGCGGGGCGCCGGTATCCAGCCCGACGTGATCGTCTGCCGATCCGATGCCGAGCTTTCGGACGACGTTCGCGACAAGATCGCCCTCTTCTGCGATGTCGAAAAGGAGGCCGTGATCCCGCTGCCGACCGCCGAAACAATCTACGAGGTACCGCTGATCCTCGAGCAGTTCGGCCTCGGGGATTACATTGCCCGGCATTTCGGTTTCGCCAACAAGACGCCCGACTTCTCTGAATGGCGCTCGCTCGTCGAGCGGATCAAGTCGCCGCGTCGCTCGATCCAGGTTGCGCTCGTCGGCAAATACGTCGATCTGCACGACTCCTACATGAGCATCGCTGAGTCGCTGACCCACGCCGGACTCTTCTACGACACGGAAGTCAATATCCACTGGCTGAACTCCGAGAAGCTGAGCCCGGAGGAGCTGGAACGGGAGCTGAAGAAGGTCTCCGGCGTCGTTGTCGGACCCGGCTTCGGACCGCGCGGCACCGAGGGCAAGGTCGCGACCGCCCGATACGCACGAGAATCCGGCCTCCCCTACTTTGGCATCTGCTATGGCCTGCACATGGCGGCGATCGAGTTCGCGCGCAATGTCTGCGGCCTGACCGGAGCCAACTCGACCGAGATCGACCCCGAGACGCCGTACCCGGTCATCGACCTGATGCCGACCCAGAAGGGCGTCGAGATGGGCGGGACGATGCGGCTCGGTCTCTGGCCCTGCTGGCTGCAAGAGGGTACGAAGGCGGCCGAAGCGTACGGCGAGTCGCACATTTCCGAGCGGCATCGTCATCGGTTCGAGGTCAACAACGACTACCGCCAGCAGATGGCGCAGGCCGGGTTTATCGCCAGCGGTACCTCGAAGGACGGCAATCTGGTCGAGATCATGGAGCTGAAGGACCACCCGTTCTACCTGGGTGTCCAGTTCCACCCCGAGTTCCGCAGCCGTCCGAATCGGCCGCACCCAATCTTCCGCGAGTTCATCCACGCGGCAATCGCCCGGCTGCCCGAAGGCGCGCAGCGCGAGCTCCCACTCGAAGAGTCGAACGGCCACGTGCCGGTCGAGGAGACCGTGGCAATCTCGGGTTGATGGTGGTCGGTGGTTGGTAGTTGGACTTTCCTTCCAACAACCATCCACCAACCACTAACCAACGTGTAAAGTGCCCGCATGGAAATTCCCACACGGGCCCAGGTCCTCGTTATCGGCGGCGGAATTGTCGGCGCCAGCGCTGCCTATCACTTGGCCAGGCTCGGCATCAGGGACGTTGTCCTGATCGAGCAGAACCGGATCGGTGGCGGCACGACGTGGCATGCGGCCGGGATGGTCACACGCCTGCGCTCGACTGCGGCCATGGCCGCGATCCACGACCATAGCGCGAAGCTCTATGCCTCCCTGCTCGCCGAAACCGGCGTCGAGACCGGCTGGAAGCAAGTCGGATCGCTCTACCTTGCACGCACCGGGGACCGGCTGATCCAGAACCGGCGCGCCGCGGCAATGGCTCGCCTTTTCGGCATCGAGTCGCACGAGATTTCGACGGACGAAGTCAGGCAAATCTGGCCGATGATGCGGACCGACGACCTGGTCGGCGCCCTGCTGATCCCCGAAGATGGCCGGACCGAGCCTGCCTCGACGGCCAGGGCTCTTGCCGCCGGCGCGCAACTCCACGGCGCGACGGTGATCGAGGGCATCCGCGTCACAGGGCTGCTCCATGACGGACGCCGCGCCACCGGCGTTCGCACAGATCATGGCGACATTGCCGCCGAGGCCGTCCTGCTCTGCGGCGGGATGTGGATGCGCCAGTTCGGGCTCCAGCACGACATCGACCTGCCGCTCTACCCGGTCGAGCACCACTACGTCGTTACCTACCCGGTGAACGGCCTGCACGACATGCTGCCCTGCACTCGCGACCACGACGGCGCCCTCTATATCCGGTCAGAGGGATCGCAAATGGTCATCGGAGCATTTCAGCCGGGCGCCAAGCCATGGGCAGTCGATCATGTCCCGGCCGACTTCTCGTTCGACCTGCTCGAACCCGACTGGGAGTCGTTCGGGACAGCGCTGCGCCAGGCGAATCACCGCTTCCCTGGCTTCGACCAGATCGGTTTCGACCGCTTCGTAAACGGTCCGGAGTCGTTCACGCCGGACAGCCACGCAATCGTCGGGCCGGTCGTCGGCTGGGATCAGCTTTATGTCTGCGCGGGATTCAACTCCTTCGGCATTGCCGGCGCGGGCGGGATGGGCAAGGCGATCGCCGAGTGGATCGTCGCCGGCGAGGAGCCGGTGGACCTCTGGGAGGTCGACAGCCGCCGCTTCGCCGGATACCAGAACGAGCCGCGCTATCTGATGGATCGTGTCTCAGAGGTGCTCGGTCACCACTATGAGCTGGCCTGGCCGACCGCCGAGTTCCAATCCGGTCGCGACCTAAAGCTGTCTCCGATCCACGATCGCCTGGCGGCGGTCGGAGCCTGCTTCGGACAACGCATGGGCTGGGAGCGGCCACTCTGGTTTGCTGGCCCTGGCCAAACCCCCATCTTCGATCAGTCCTGGGGTCGGGCATCATGGTTCGACAGGTGGGCGGCGGAGCATCAGGCTGCGCGGGAGGCGGTCGCGCTCTTCGATCAGTCGTCGTTCGGCAAGCTGCGGGTGACCGGTCCCGACGCGCTCCGGCTCCTGAATCACGTTTCAGCAAATGAGATCGATGTTGAGCCGGGCCGCCTGGTCTACACTGCCTGGCTCGACCGGCATGGCCGCTTCGTCAGCGATCTGACCGTCGTCAGGCACGGGCTGGATGACTTCGCGGTGATGACGGCGGCAATTCAGCCGATCCACGACCGTGACTGGCTCGATCGGCAAGCGCGCGTGATCGCCGCGGACGTTTGCATCGAGGACGTCACTGATCAGACTGCCGTCCTCGGCGTGATGGGTCCGAACTCGCGCGCATTGCTCAATCGCGTAACCGACGCCGACCTCTCGAACGAAGCGTTCCCGTTCGCGGCCGCACGGTCGATCACGATCAACGGTGTCGCGCTGTTCGCGCAGCGGGTGACGTATGTTGGCGAATTGGGCTGGGAATTGCACATTTCGGCAAGTGATGCGGTGTTGGTCTACGACGCACTGATCGACTCGGGCCGGAACCTCGGGCTGACGCCGGCCGGCACGATGGCGATGAACTCGCTGCGGATGGAAAAGGCGTACGTCTCCTGGAGCCACGACGTCTCCCGGGACGATACACCGCTCGAGGCCGGACTGGGCTTCGCAGTGGCGTGGGACAAGCCCAACGGCTTCATCGGCCGCGACGCCATGATCGCGCAGCGCGAATCGGGAATCCGCAGGCGCTTGGTCACCTTCGTCCTCGACAATCCCGAGCCGCTGCTCTGGGGCCACGAGCCGATCCTGCGCGACGGTGTCCCGGTTGGCTTCACGACCTCCGGCAGCTACGCGCATACGCTCGGATCGGCCATCGGCATGGGCTACGTGAACGCCGACAGAGTGATCACGCGCCAATGGGTCGAATCCGGCCGGTATGAGATCGACGTCGCCGGCACGCGCTATTCCGCTACACCGCACTGGCGCGCGCCAGTTGATCCAGCTCGTACTCGAATCCTCTCGTAACGACTGACAGATTTGGAGAGACCATGGCACGTATTCAGGATCGCATTGGCTTCGGCTTTCGGCCCTCGGACGCAGTCTCAGCGATCGGTAAGATCGTCCGGGCCGAGGAAGCCGGCTTCTCGACCGCCTGGACGGTGATGCCCGCGCTGAACCGGGATACGCCGACCATCCTGGCCGCAGCCGCGATGCGGACCGGCGCGATCAGGCTCGGCACGTCGATCGTTCCGGCCTTCACACGCCACCCGCTCGCGCTGGCAACCCAGGCACTGGCGATCGAAGATCTCGCGCCGGGCAGATTGCGGCTTGGCATCGGCACAAGCCACCAGCGCACGATGATCGCCGCGTACGGCTTCGAGTTTACGAAGCCGCTCACCCAGCTGCGCGAATACCTGACCGTGCTGCGAACTGCCCTGCATGACGGCAAGGTCGATATCGCAGGTGAGTTCTACACGGCGCACGCCGCGTTCCAGAACCCGCCGGGCACGCCGGTGCTGATCTCGGCCCTGCGCGAGCACGCCTTCGAGCTGGCCGGTGAGTTGAGCGACGGCGGCATCAGCTGGATTACGCCGGCGAATTACCTGACCAGCGTCTCGAAACCAG
>DASQCG010000238.1:0-4387 GCA_035634825.1 Thermomicrobiales bacterium
CAGCAGTGCCGGAAAACGCGACGATCCTTGGCTCGACCATCGTCTTCGCCCCGTACAGCCTGGAGCAGGCACTCGAAGGGCTGGCCGCCGCCGGGTATCGCGACTGCGAGATCGGCGCGGTCAAGGGTTGGTTCGAGCACATCGATCCCGACACCGCGACCGACAGTGAGATCGCCGATATCAAGCAGCGGCTGAACGACCTCGGCCTGAATCCGGTCAGCCTTAGCGCGCACACCCAGCTCCAGACGCCGGAGGGCAAGGAGCGCTTTCGCCGCGCCCTGGTCATCGCCAACGGACTCGGCATGGAGATCGTCAACACCTTCACCGGAGACGCCGAGACCGAGGCCGAGCGCGAGGCCTGGTTCGCAAACATGCAGGATCTCTGCGACGAGGCCGAGAAGCTCGGCCTGATCATCGGCATGGAGACCGACAGCAATATGCTCCCGACCGCAGCGATCGGCATCGCCATCCTCGACCGCATCAACCGTCCGGGCCGGATCGGCTTCAACTACGACCCCGGCAACGTCGTCTACTACACAGGCGCCGACCCGATCGAGGACATCAGGATCGCCCTCCCGCGCATGGTCCACTTCCACTTCAAGGACAAGGTCGGCGGCAAGGGCGTCTTCAACTTCCCGCCACCGGGCGACGGGGAGCTCGACATGCCAAAGATGCTGGCCATGTGCGCCGAGGCCGGCTACAGCGGCCCGATCAGCGCCGAAGTCGAGTTCGACGAAAATGGCTGGCCCGACTACGACGCCTGCCTCAACGCCGCCAAACGCTCAGTAGCCAACCTCCACGCCATGGGCCTCTCCTGGTAAAGCGCTGTTCGGGTTTTAGGTTTTGGGTTTTGAAGGGAGCGTACCGGCGATGTGCCTTTCCGTTCCCTCAACCCTCAACTCTCCACCCTCAACGGTCCACGCGGTACACTCACCGGCATGACTTCGCCGTTGACAACCGGGAACGCTCCGATCCATGCCGATTGATTACGACCATCTTGCGGAGCGTCTGGCGAACCTGAAGACCAACCGCCGTCGCTTCGGCGTCGGTGCGGCCGGCGCGGTAGCATCGCTGAGCGGAGCGGCAGTCCTCGCCACCAGGGCACTCGGCAACGAGAGCAGCCCGCCCGACCCGACCCAGCCGGCCCTCGCCGTCGACAACCAGCCGCCAACCGCGGTCGCCGGAGTCTCGAACGTGCCGAACGCGGCTCCAACCGTTATTCGTTCCGCGCTGCAAGCCGCCGTGCCGAACGGGATGGCGCTCGTCTCGTCGCCGCGTCTGCCGCTCTTCGACCTCGCCTCACAGGACGTCGGCGCACTGGTCAGTGGCCAGTTGCCCTCCTGGATCGAGGTCGGCTCCGCGCTCGATCTTGCCGTCGCGCCGGTCGCGATCAACAGCGTGACCATGGACGGCCTCGCCGCCGGCCAAACCTTCGCCGACTACGAGGAACTGGCCGGATTCCTGAACTCCGCGGATGGCTACGGCGGCGTCGCGCTCGTCCCGGCTGACCAGGTCGATGCCCGCGTCAACGTGCTCTCCGTCGATGGCTTCGACCCGGTCCGCAACGGCCAGTTCGACGAGCCGACGATGCGGATCGGCTTCGTGGGCGATATCGTCCCGGGCCGCAACGTCGGCATCAAAATGCGCGAATACAACGACTACACGCACCCGTTCCACCGGGTTGCGGCGATCCTCAGCTCGTACGACCTGACCATCGCCAATCTCGAGGGCGATCTTTCCGACGACCTCCCGGTGCCGACCGAGGGCGCGACGTTCGACTTCGTGGCCAGCACGCAGATGATCGACGGCCTCGCGATGGCCGGAATCGACGCGGTGAGCCAAGCCAACAACCACAGTACCTGGAATAGCGCCGGCTGGGGTACGCAGGGCCTGACCGACACGATCGATGCCCTCGATGCCCGCTCCTTTGGACATTTCGGCGGCGGCCAATCACTCGATGAGTCGCGCGCGGCTCACACCACGACCATCGCCGGCAAGTCGGTCGCGATCATCGGCATCGACGGCGTGACCGCCAATGTCGAGGCGCGCGAACCAGATGCGACGGTGAACGAGGCATGGCTCGGCGGCGCAAAGTACGCCGGCGCCACCAACGACACGCCCGGCACCTATCCCTACGATCCCGACATCTTCCTGCCCGACATCGAGGCGCTGGCCGGTCAATACGACATCGTCATCCCGTACTTTCACTTCGGCCGCGAGTACGTCGAAGTGCTGCCGGATTGGGCGGTCGATGGCGCGCGATCCGCAATCGATGCCGGCGCGACGCTGGTCGTGACCAACCACCCCCACGTCATCCAGGGCATGGAGTTCTACGCCGGCAAGCCGATTGTCTACTCGGTCGGCAACTTCATCTTCGACCAGATGTTCAGCGTCCAGACCCGCCAGGGCCTGATCCTGGAACTGGTCCTGCGCGGCGGCAAATGCGTCGGCCTGCGGACAAGGGGCGTCGAGATCGAGGATTTCAACCAGCCCCGCCTGATGAACGCCGGTGAGCAAGCGGCAATCATGGACCGCTTCTGGGCCTCCACCGACCGCCTCGCCAACCGCTAGGCGGTTGCCTCGGCCGCAACACCAGACAGCACGTTCACGAATGCATCCGAGGTTGACACCGCACCGAACATGATCTCGACGAGCAGAACGGTTGCGTCGTGGTTTGTCCGGGGAAACCATGCCCCGATTGGCTCCGCACAGCAGTCCGCGAGCAGGACGCAGTGATAGTCGCGGAAGTAGGCGTCCCTCAGGGTCGACTCGACACAGACGCTGGTCGTGCACCCGGTGAACACCAACTGCTGGATGCCTCGCCCGCGCAGAATAGCGTCGAGGTGAGTCTCGAAGAAGCCGCTGAATCGGTGCTTGGAGACAATCAAATCTCCCGGCTCCGGCCTCAGTTCGTCGACGATCGCAGTGTTCCACGTGTCCCGAATCAGGGTGTGGCGTGAGCTGCCATCTGGCGCGTCGCATTGCTCGCCAATTCCGCCCAGCTTGAGATGCGTGATCCAGTTCGGCGCACCAGGCCTGCCCGTGTTCGAGAGATCGGACTCGAATTCCATCTTCAGGTAGACGACGGTCATCCCTGCGGAGCGTGCTGCATCGAGCACGCGCGTTGTCGGGGTAACGGCGGCCTGAATCCCGCAAATGTCGATCCCCGCCCGGTGAAACATGCCGCCTTCCGACCCGAAGTCGTTCTGCATGTCCACCACGATGACCGCTGTGCGATCCGGGTCAATCTCGACTAAAGCAGGCCGGGCATCCAGGGAGAATATGCGTCGCTCCGTCATCCTTACACTCCCGTTTGATGAGAACCTCTGAAAGCGATTACTCGTCACTGTGCAACCAGTACGCAACAGGTCACGCAGGCAAGGCCGTATCGGGATAGATTCAGGAGCGAAGCGACCGCTCCATGACGGTCTCTTCGCACTGATCGCCGGTGCCCATCAGGTTGATCTCTGTGCCGGTGACCCGGAAGCCCATCTTCTCGTAGAGGAGCACTGCGGCAGTCTGGATGGGGTTGACCGCCAATATCGCGCTGGCGAGCCCGGCGGCCCGTAGCTCTTCCATCACCGCCTGCATGAGCCGCTCACCGAGACCGTGCCCGCGGGCCGATTCATCGACGAAAACGGCGATGATCATCGCCCGGGTTGCCTCGATATCCTCGGGCCACTGGAAAGCGCCGGACATGCCGATCAGCTCCCCGTCCCGCTCGGCGAAGACCAGCCAGCTCTTGCCCTGGGCGGCATCGATCAACCGCTCCCGCCAGCGCTCCTCCGGGTGCTTGACCGCCTCTTCCCAGGACTGACCAAATGCCTGCGGATCGGTCTTGAGGGCACGCAGCCGCAACTCACGGTACTCCCGCCAGCGCTCGACCGGCAGCCGGGTGATGATCTGGATATCGGTTTGGGTGGCATCGCTCATAGGACCGGCAGGATACCAGTACGCAGCGATCAGATCATGCGAGGCGAACGCGCCGAGCCAGGCGCATCGGTGGATCGATCAGCGGCGTCGCGATCGACTTCAATTGGTACACGGCAATTGCCGTGACCGAACCGATCAGGGCGCCGGCAACCACGTCGCCGAGATAATGCTCGCCAACGTAAACCCGCGACACGCTAATCAGAACGGCAATCACCAGCGCCATGACGCCGAGCCGTCGCCACGCCAGAAACAACGCGACCGCAACCGCAAAGGCGAACGTCGCGTGGTCGCTCGGAAACGATGGGTCAGGTGACGGCTTCAGCAGGAGAACGACGTGGTGGGCTTCGAAGGGTCGCGGCCGATCCCAGACCCTGATGATCCCCTGGTTGATCGCGAGGGCCAGCGACGCCGCAATCGTGGCCGCGATGCCGCCCCATTGCCGCTGATCCCGCTC
>DASQCG010000239.1:0-1556 GCA_035634825.1 Thermomicrobiales bacterium
GAGTAAGCGCTATTTCCCCGTCGCGCGTCGGCGCAACTCGCATTCACGAAGCTTATTAAGAACAGGGGCGGGAAGTAGATCTCCCGCCCCTGTTCTTAATAAGCTTCGTGAATGCGAGTTGCGCCGACGCGCGACGGGGAAATAGCGCTTACTCCGGACCGCTGCTATTGCGTTTCATGACGTTGGCCAAGCGTTGGTCCTCGCGCGCGTGCCAGGCACGAACGTCGGACGACCGCTCCCGGGCCGCCCCCAGAGCGGCACGGACCCGGTTCGGCGCGGTTCCGCCGGCGATGTCCCGCGCAGCCACGCTCTCGGCGGCCGTCAACGGCGGGCGCTCATCGGCAAAGACCGGATGGACCGCGGTCCACTCGTCGACGCTCAGATCATCGAAATTACGGCCGGAATCGATGCAGGTCTTGACCAGATGGCCGACGACCTCATGCGCCTCCCGGAATGGCACTCCCCGCTTGGCCAGCAGATCGGCGGCATCGGTCGCAAGTGAAAAGTCCGCCGCGGCAGCCGCCGCCATGCGCTCGGTGTTGAATGTCAGTGATTGCAGCGCCGGCGGTAGCACCCCGAGGATCGCCTCGATCGTGTCAACGGTGTCGAAGAGCGCCTGCTTGTCTTCCTGCATGTCGCTGTTATAGGTCAGCGGCAAGCCCTTCATCACGGTCAGCATGCCGATCAAATGACCGTAAACCCGCCCGGTCTTGCCGCGCGTCAGCTCGGCGACATCCGGGTTCTTCTTCTGCGGCATGATCGAGCTGCCGGTCGCAAAGGCATCGTCGAAGGTCACGTACTTGATCTCGCCGGACGACCACCAGACGAGCTCTTCGCAAAGCCGGGAGCAGTGCATCGCAACCATCGCGCAGCAGTAGAGGGTATCGATGACGAGATCTCGGTCGGCAATCGCATCCATGCTGTTCCGCGTGATACCACCGAAGCCCAGGTCCTGCGCAACGACGGCTCGGTCGATTGGATAGGTCGTCCCGGCCATCGCACTCGATCCCAGAGCCGAACGGTCCATTCGCGCGTACGCCTGCTGGAATCGCTCAACATCTCTCTCGAACATCGAGACGTAGGCGAGCAGGTGATGACCGAGCGTAACCGGCTGCGCGCGCTGGGTGTGCGTGAAGCCCGGCATGATCGTCTCGGCATGATCTCCGGCCAAGCCGAGGAGCGCTTCGACCAGATCGATCAGACCGCCGGTCAGGCGCAGGACCGCCCGCTTGGTCCAGAGCCGGACGTCGTTGATGACCTGGTCATTCCGGCTGCGGCCGGTATGGAGCTTGCCCTGAACCGAGCCGATCAGCTCACGCAGTCGACGCTCGACGCCGGAGTGCACGTCCTCATCGGACAGTGTGAACTCGAGCGTGCCCGCCTCGGCCTCGTCCCAAATCAGCCAGAGCCCGCGCTCAATCTCCGCCGCCTCGCCCGGTGCGATGATTCCCTGCTTGCCGAGCATCCGCACATGGGCGACCGAGCCCCGCAGATCCTCGAAGATCAGCCGCGTATCGAAGCCGATCGATGCCGTATACGCCTCGGATCGGGCATCC
>DASQCG010000240.1:0-3401 GCA_035634825.1 Thermomicrobiales bacterium
TTCAATTTCCATGTACCGCCGGTGGATTCGACGCTCGACACCTGTCCGATGCTGGACTGGAGCACGAGTCCGCCGACCCAAATCGTCAAGGGAGGCCAGGCGGTGATGCATGGCGCCGGCAGCAAGGCCGTACGCCGGGCAATCGAAACGCACCAACCGCTGCTCAGCCTGCACGGCCATATTCATGAATCTGGTGGCGTCGTCAAAATCGGCCGGACAACGTCCGTGAATCCCGGCAGCGAATATGGCGAGGGCGTGCTGCGTGGCTGCCTGATGACGTTGGCGCGAGATGAGGTGAAGAATTATCAGCTGACGGCCGGCTGAAGTATTGCGGCCGAGAGCGAAACCCGAGTTGGGATAACGGAGAACGACGATGGCAGTGGCAGCAGCAAAGCCGGAAGTTTTCACCCGCAACGCATCGGGCCTGGTACGGGTGATGTCGCCCTATTCGGCCTTTATCTACAACATTCTGACGATGGGCCTGCTCTTCCCTTGGACCTATCTTTGGGCACCGGGCGCGCTGCCCGGCGGGCGCCTCGTCTGGGGCATCCTGCTCGCCATGATCTTCGAGATCCCCATCGCGCTTACCTATGTCTGGCTATCCACGGCGCTGCCCCGTTCAGGCGGCGACTATGTGTTTCAGAGCCGGGTGTTCGGCGGCGGCGTCGGTTTTGCGGTGGTGATGTCAGGGTTCGTCATCTGGATCCTGCAATGGGTCGCTCTCTCAGGCTGGCTGCTCTCCTATCTCGGGTTCGCCTCCCTTTTCCTCGGGCTCGGCGGCACCATGGGCAATCCGACGCTCACCAGCCTCGGGGTGTGGTTCACTACGCCCTGGGCGATCGTCATCGTGAGCATTCTGAACGCGCTGCTGGCGATGTTGCTGCTGGTCAGCGGCTTCAAGAACTACGTCAAGTTCCAATACGTGATGTGGTACGCGACGCTGTTGTCGTTCGGTCTCATGCTCTATTTGCTGCTCAGTGCCACGCCCGAGACATTCGCGCAGAAGCTGAATGACTTTGTCGTCGCCTCCGGCGGAGCGCCGAATTTCTACCAGACTGGAATCGATGCAGCGAAGGCGGCCAACATCGACCTCAATCCGCCATTCAGCCTGTTGGCTACTCTCCTCGTGGCACCGATCGCCTGGACCTCACTGCAATGGGCGAGCTATAGCGCCGAGCAGAACGGCGAAATCAAGGGCGCCCGCTCGTTCCAGAACCAGCTGGTGATCATCCTCGGATCGCTGATCGTGACCGGCCTGCTGCTCGCCCTCTTGGCCTACGCCTTCGAGCACGCGATCGGCACCGAGTTCCTGTACGTTGTTGGCGCAGGCTATTGGGCGGCACTGGACGCCGGTAAATTCAATGGCGTCTTTCTCTGGCCGAACATCGTGGCCATGGCTTTGGCGGGAAGTCCGATCATCGTGGTACTGATTGCCTTCGGCTACATCCTCAACTCATTCCAGATCGTCAACAACTGCTATATCGGCATGACCCGCGTGATGGTGGCCATGTCGCTCGATCGGCTCCTGCCTGAATGGGTGAGCCGGGTCTCAGACCGGTTTCACACCCCGGTCAACGCCCACTTGGCGTACTTCCTCGCCAGCATCCCGGTGATCCTGGTCTACAATTTGTGGGGCAGCTGGACGGCGCTGACCCTCGGCGTCACCTTCGCTTGCGGCTACGTGTTCGTCGTCACCGCATTGGCCGGCGCGCTCATGCCATACCGCGCAAAGGCGCTCTACGAGGCCTCGCCCGGCGCGGCTTACAACGTGGGAATTATTCCCATGGTCACGATCTTCGGCCTGATCGGCGCCATCGTGGGCGGCGTCATGGTGCTGATGTTCATGTTCTCGAGCGCCCTCGGGCTCACCAGCGTCTTGGCCTACCAGGTTGTGTTCGGCGTGCTCGCAGTGTCGATCATCTGGTATTTCCTCGCCAAGATGGTCCAGCGTTCACACGGCATCAACGTGGACTATGCCTTCAAGGAGATCCCGCCGGAGTAGGCTCGAGGGCCCGCTCTCGATCGGCCGTCCGAAGAGGACGGTTGGGCACGACAGTCGCAGAGCTCGAAAACCATTGTAAGGGTAACCGTACTTTGGTTTTTCGAGTTCCCGGCTGAGCAGTCTGCATCAGTGCAACGCCGCCGCCCGATCAGTATTGTTGCGACTTCTCTGAGACGTCTTGATACCAGCGGCTTCGCGTTCCGATCTTGGACCGCATCTTCCAACCGAGCGTCTTCGGCGCCGACTCGATTGCCGCGTGCAAACCGTCGATTCGGCCGCGGATGACGCTGCGCCCCTCCTCGCCAAGAGAGGAGAACTGATCGAGAAAGTCTGGGACGCGTTTCAAGTTCGTGGTGAAGGTGTAATAGAAGCCCCAATCCTGGCGCATGATGTCGACGATATAGTCGGTGTCGATCGATTTCGGCCCAGGCTGCTCGTGCGAGAGAGGATGCTCCAGCATGAGCACGATCGTATCCTTGAAGTCCTTGAGGTTGATCTCGACGATCTGCATCTTCTCGAGCAGGAGATCGGTCGTGCATATGGTCGGACTGTCAAGATCGAGGCGCCCTTTTAACGGGATCCGGTGACAGAAATAAAGCTCGTCGGCGAACACGTCGACGTTCAGACCGGTGTCTCGGTGCAAATAGGCGTGGCGTGCACCCTCCGACGCCATGTAGATGCCTTCATCCGGAACGTATCCGCGCGCGACGAGAAAGTCGCGGATTGCCCTGTTCTGTTTTTTCTCCGCCCCGAAATCCACGTCGGTGAGGGCGCGCTTGGTATCCTGGAACAGGTGCAGATTGTTGGGGCATTGCAGGCGATAGGCGACTGAACCCAAAATGCGAAGGCGAATGCCCTTCGCGTCCGCATCACGGACAAGGTTGAGCGCCTCATCCACGAATTCCAAGTTGAGGCTTGGATCCGCAGGCTTCTGATTCACTGATGTCTCCTCGAACCGCTGGCGGATACGACCATGTTTCTTAACCCCTAGGCCATGTGTAAATCGCCTCCCCAATGCAGGGCAATGGGCCGAAATGCCGTAGCTCTGCACCGGGTAGGGGGCAGGAAAGCATCTTTGCCCTTCCTACTCCATCCGGCCTGGAGACGCATGACTGGTCATCCGAGGCCCGTTCCAATAATGCTATGCTGCAAGCCCGGGAGGATTCCTTGATGACGTGGCGGTTTAAGTTTGGCGATGTCTCCGCCATGCTCGCGATCACGATCTCTGTACCCTCGCTTGCCGCCCAACCGGGAGGGCCGCACGCGTGAGCCTCGATGCGGTGCGAGAGCGCTCATCGGCGCGCGTGGCCGAGCTTGAGATCTGGTTCGGGCGCGTGGAGCCCGTGCCGCTCACCGGCGGCATCACCAACCAGAATTTCGCAGTCGAGGATCGCGGCCG